>JBBSHC010000387.1:0-4557 GCA_038253425.1 Leptolyngbyales cyanobacterium
GAAAAGAAAAAGTAATGCTAGATGTACTATTTAAGCACTCTGAAGGCTCAGTTGTTTTGGTGGAATAGTGGTCTTAGATAACTTGGAATGAGAGAACAGATCTTGATAAATTGCTTTAGCTAAGGCAAAGCCAAGATTGACAGGAACCGCATTGCCGATCATCTTATAAGCTGCACTGAGATCTCTATAGTGAAAAATAAAATCATCGGGAAAAGTTTGAATCCTAGCGCATTCCCGTACAGAGAGCCTTCGATAGGGGTAGGATGAATGCTCATCAAAGATGAACTTGTCCTTCTCAAGGAACAGCATCTTATTGGCTTGGGGGTGCAGTGGGTCTACCGCCTGCTTGAATTGTAAATGAAGGTTCATCCCATGAACGAACGCGGTTACGAGACATATAGATACTGGAGAAGCCGCCGATCATATATTCATGATTGGGCAAAATACAGGCTTCGGCATTCGTTTTGTTGCTAGCTAGAGCCGGAACTGCTGTCTCTCTTAAATCCCAGATAGCATGTTTGAGAGTAGGCGTTTTAGGCGATAAATCAACTCCATCAAAGTCGAATTTTTTTGAAGGTTGGAATGGTAGCCCACAAAGATCACTCGTTTTCGTTCCTGGGGGACGTTGTGATTCACAGCGTTGAGCAGTTTGAGAGAAACGCTGTAGCCTACCGATTCAAAAGCTAAAATGATGCCGTTAATCGATTGGCGGTGTTTCTCATGAAGCATTCCAGAAACATTTTCAGCCAGAAAGAACAGTGGCTGTTTTTCCTGCAAGATACGGACATATTCTAAAAACAACCTGCCCCGTTCATCATCCAGACCTCGCTGAGAGCCCGCTTCACTCCAACTTTGGCAAGGAGGACCACCGATAATGCCGATACACATGGGGATTTCGATAGACGGAATCTGTCGAATATCTCTTCGATCTAAAACAGTGTTGGTGTGGTTTGCTTCGTATGTCGTCCAAATGTCTTTGTCGTATTCATTTGCCCAAACAATATTGAAGCCTGCTTTGAGGAAACCTAAGTCTAATCCACCACAGCCTGAGAAGAGAGAAATGATGTTTGGGGTCATATCAAGATCAGCAGCAGCATTAGTAAAAACCTGCATCTTAACGTAAAGTAGTGCTTACTACAGAAGGTTAAGCATCATCTCTACTAGTACTTATGTTTTACTAAGAGAAATTTTAGTTGGTACTGTGGCTGGTTGTCAATCTAGTGACTCCACCTCAAATACTGCCTCATTTCACGGTAGATATAGATTCAGCAAGTCTTTGTAAAAAACATAGAGTACTCAGTAGTGCTATTTAACCAAACTCAGCAGCAGTACTCCTCGACGCAGCGGACAAAGATTTCAACGCCCATGCCTAACGCAGTTTCGTCAAAGTTAAACCGGGGATGATGGTGCGGATATGCCAGGTCTTGATCAGCGTTGGCGGAACCAAGAAAGAAATAGCAACCGGGGACTTCTTGAAGGAAAAAGGACATATCTTCGCCGCCCATTGTTTGGCATTGAGGGACGATACCCAGAGGGGATTCGATGACGGTTTCGGCAATCGATCGCACTAAGGCAGCGATGCGTTCATCATTAATGACAGGCGGGTAGAGGCTGTAGTACTCCAGCTTGTAAGTGGCACCGTGACTTTGACAAATGCCGCTCACGATTTGCTCTAGTCGCTGACGAAAGAAACCATCAAACTGAGGGTTGAAATAGCGCACGGTTCCACTCATTTGCGCGGTAGCAGCAATAACGTTGTGTGCGGTACCTGCGTTCAATTTACCCACTGTCACCACTGCCGATTCGATCGGATCGACGTTGCGTGCCACGATCGTCTGTAATGTGGTCACAATTTGAGCGGCAACCAGAAGGGAATCGATCGTCTGCTGTGGCATTGCACCATGTCCACCTCTGCCTAAAATAGTGCAGTTAAATAGCTCTACTGCTGCCATGAGTGCGCCGCTGCGAACGCCGATCGTACCTAACGGCAGATTATTCCACAGGTGCAAACCGATAATAGCGTCTACATCGGGATTTTTGAGAACCCCTGCCTCAATCATGGGTTTAGCACCACCGGGTCCTTCTTCAGCAGGCTGGAAGATCATTTTGACCGTACCTGCAAAATCATCCCGGTGTTGGGAGAGGTGGTAGGCAGTACCGAGAGCGATTGTGACATGTCCATCGTGACCACACGCGTGCATGATGCCGTCATGCTGAGATTTGTAAGCCACATCATTTTCTTCTTGAATGGGCAACGCATCCATATCGGCACGAATACCAAGCACAGGTCCAGGGCGGTTGCCTCGAATTATAGCGACGATGCCTGTTTGAGCAATGCCTGTTTGATGCTCAATGCCCCATTCTTGTAGCTTTTGGGCAATGAATGTAGCTGTTAACTGTTCCCGGAACCCCAATTCTGGCTGTTGGTGAAGCTGCCTGCGCCACGCAACGAGCTGCGGTTGCAATGACTGAATCGCCGTACGAATGCGGGTTAGATCCACAGGCAATGGGGTTAACGGAGTTGAAACCATAGTTCTTGCTGAGCCTCTCAAAGAAACCTTAGGCATCTGGAAATAGATTGCCACTCGGACTATTCCTACTCTAACGACTTTAGGCTGCTCAGGGTTCTAGTCGTACACCGAATCGATATGTTTAACCCAGGCATTGCCTACAGCAAGCCGTCTCAGGTAGCGATCGTGGCATAGACGCACCATCATCTCGCCACCCTCTCTACGATCGCTGACGTTTCGCCACAGACCACAGGTTTAGAGTTTGTATAACTGCCGCCACAGGGCTTAGGACATTGGGATCAAAGGGTGTGTGTGGGCAATGCCCCCAGCCAGGGGTTCCACCCCTGCACCCCGTCCTAACCAGAATGGCTATGGCTATAACAACTGCGTACGTTTGGTTTGGCGGTTAGCTTTTCGCTAACTCCTGACTCTTAAGACTGCTATAAGCCGTGATATGACTCCTTCACAGCCTCTTACAGATATTGTATATTGCCAAAAAAAGGGGCAGTGTTTTAAGACTACCCCCTGTATTAATCTGACTCAGTTCGTTATTTTGCTGAGAGTGTCCGTCGCTTGCTAATCATGCGGTACGCTTCGATAACGTCTTTTTCTTGCCAGCCGTTGAAATTATCGATGCCGATGCCGCATTCGTAACCTGCGTTCACTTCACGGGCATCTTCCTTCATCCGCTTCAGCGAATCCAGGTTACCTTCGTAGACGATCGCACTACCGCGACGAATCCGCACCTTACAGTTACGAATGATCTTGCCGGACTGCACGTAACAGCCTGCAACAGCACCGCGTCCGACCGGGAACACTGCGCGTACTTCAACCTGACCCAGCGGTTCCTCGATCAGTTCGGGTTCCAACAGCCCTTCCATTGCCGCCTGAATATCATCCAGCAACGTATAGATGATGTTGTACTCACGCACATCGACACCCGCACGATCGGCAGCCTGCCGCGCCCCGGTTGCGAGGGTTGTGTTGAACCCAATCATGACGGCATCACTTGCTGCTGCCAGGTCAACATCCGTTTCGCTAATTTCACCAGGAGCGGCGTAGAGCACTCGTACCTGGACTTCGTTTTGCGGTAACTGCTTGAGGGCACCTAAGAGCGCTTCGACTGAACCCTGAACGTCTGCCTTTAAGACCAGGTTTAGCTCTTTGAGTTCGCCTTCTTGCGCCCGTGCCGAAAGGGTATTCAAGCTGACGCGGCGCGATGACATTGCCTGAAGTAGACGCGATTGACGCTGCTCGTCGGTTCGGGTAGAGGCAATCGAACGAGCTTCTTTTTCATCCTCGAAGACCTGGAAGTCGTCACCAGCGGCTGGAACATCGCCTAAACCCAACACTTCCACCGCAAAGGATGGATCGGCTTGCTTCACGCGCTGACCACGATCGTCAACCATAGCGCGCACTTTACCTAGAGCGGAGCCGGCAACGAGGGTATCGCCAACGCGCAACGTGCCGTTTTGAATCAGCAGTGTTGCAACCGGTCCTTTCGCTTTGTCGAGATGCGCCTCAATAACCGTCCCTCTCGCCGAGCGATCGGGGTTAGCGTAGAGATCTTCCACTTCAGCCACTAACAGGATCATCTCCAGGAGGGTATCCAGGTTCTCGCCCGAAATGGCGCTCACAGCCACCATTACAGTGTCACCACCCCACTCTTCCGGCACCAGACCGTATTCCGTCAGCTCTTGTTTAACGCGATCGGGTTGTGCTTCCTCTTTGTCTACCTTGTTGATAGCAACCACAATGGGCACTTCTGCCGCTTTAGCGTGGCTAATTGCCTCAATGGTTTGGGGACGTACACCGTCATCGGCAGCGACCACCAGTACAGCAATATCTGTAACCCGTGCGCCCCGTGCCCGCATGGCTGTAAACGCTTCGTGACCCGGAGTATCAAGGAAGACAACCTGCTGCATCTTCCCATCGTGCTCTACATCGACGTGGTATGCGCCAATATGCTGAGTGATGCCACCCGCCTCCTCTTTCACGACATGGGCACCGCGGATGGCGTCCAGCAAGCTGGTCTTGCCGTGGTCGA
>JBBSHC010000388.1:0-4555 GCA_038253425.1 Leptolyngbyales cyanobacterium
GGGGCTAGAACAGTAGATCAGGTTGAGGTAGCGGCTGCTTGACCAACTTCAAGTGCATGACCCACTCGAAACTCAGCACTCAACATGCCAGACCCACACCTTGATCTACATGTAGAAAGA
Organism: Leptolyngbyales cyanobacterium; assembly: GCA_038253425.1. GTDB lineage: Bacteria > Cyanobacteriota > Cyanobacteriia > Leptolyngbyales > Leptolyngbyaceae > Stenomitos. The sequence continues at coordinate 121 of JBBSHC010000388.1, forward strand.
AGCTGCTACGGTTGGAGGCGGTTTAGGAAGTCACTTTCTCAAGTGGCGATCCAGATCAGCCGCTGCTGTTCTGTCAGCAACAGTTGTTAACCGTTCTTGATTTAGCCTACACCCATCAGCCAGCAATGGTTAGGTCAGTGCGATCGCCGCGCAAAAAGTTATCATCATGCGGTCGCGATCGTAAATCGTTAAGCGGTTGCTTAGCTAACGTCGGTTGTCCACGTAGCTGCCGCTTCCCATCCTAGACCACGCCGAACAATGATCGGTTCCTCAGTCGTCAAATCGAGAATAGTCGAAACCTGATAGCCTGGTTCTGTGTCACTGTCCACAATAACATCGACTATTTTCTCAAGGCAGTCAAATAACTCAAAACGCGAATTTTGGTTCGTGTTGGCACTTTTTGCCTTAGATGCACCATTAAGTGCCGCACCATCATCCCCAATAAGATGGGCGGATGTAGAAATGATGGGATTACCCAGCGCGTTCATCAGTGCCAAACAGATTGGATGATCAGGCACTCGAATACCCGTTGTTTTACGCTTCGGACTCATAACGATGCGAGGAACAAGTTTAGTCGTTGGCAGCAAAAACGTGTACGGTCCCGGAATCAACCGCCGCAAGATGCGATAAGCCGGATCGCTCACCACCGCATACTGAGCAATATTCGACAGCGATGGACACAGGAAGGTCAACGGCTTATCGTTCGATAGCTGTTTAATCTGACGCACCCGTTGAATAGCACTTTTGGAGTTGAGGTCGCAGCCGATCGCATACACCGTATCGGTAGGGTACAGCATCACTGCCCCACTTCGTAGAGCATCAACAATGCGATTGATCTCCCGCGTTTGAGGATTATCGGGATGGAGCGTAAACAGGGTAGACATGGAGGGGCGAAAAAAGAAAGGATGGGGAGAGAGAAACGGACGCTAAAGTGGGAACGGACGAGGCAGTTTGAGTGTGTCTGACGCCCTTGCCCTGAGATACATTCAAACAAGGCTCTCTTTTTACCAAACAACCGCCACTGAGAAGCAATAGCCCTCAGCACCTCGCCCCTGACACTATTCACTAAACCACTGATCACTAAGCCGCTGACCTGTGAACGAATGAGTAAGATTGCGTATCTAGATTGTCCAACTGGGATTGCGGGTGATATGTGCCTGGGAGCGCTCGTAGATGTAGGGGTGCCGCTTGCTTACCTGATTGAGCAACTGGGTCGCCTGGGCATCGCCGATGAGTATCGGTTGTGGTCAGAGCAGGTGCATCGTAATGGTCAGCAAGCAACAAAAGTGCATGTCGATTTGCATGTTGATCAGTTGCTTAGAGGTGCCGATGCCATCGCTACAGATAGCGTGCAGACTCAGACGAGCGCGATCGCTGTTCAAACGACCCATGCGGTGAGCCATCACCATACCCATTCTGCTACAGAACGGTCTGTGTTGACTGGAACTGACAGTACCCATGCTCACGCACACAGCCAGAGCCACACACACAACCACACTGACACAAGCAACCGCACAGATCACTCCACAGATCATCCAAGTGAACAAAGCAGTGCTGTCGATCGCGCTGCTGACCCTTTACATAGCACCCATCCGCATGGCTTAGTCCGCCATTTACCAGAGGTAGAACGCTTGATTTTGGCTGCCCACTTGCCAGCACGGGCAGAAGCCTGGAGTTTAGCGGTGTTTCGCCGCTTAGCGGAAGCTGAAGGTGCGATTCATGGAGTGCCACCAGAACAGGTACATTTTCATGAAGTCGGGGCGACCGATGCGATCGTGGATATTGTGGGTACCTGTTTAGGGCTAGATTGGCTCCAGATTGACCAGCTCTACTGTTCGCCTTTGCCCACAGGGGGCGGTACGGTGAGGGCAGCGCATGGTCGGTTGCCCGTTCCTGCACCCGCCGTATTAAGACTCTTTGAACTCCGCCAGACACCCATTTACAGCAATGGCATTGAGCGTGAGATGGTCACACCGACAGGAGCCGCGATCGCCACCACTCTGGCAACCCAATTTGGTTCACCACCTAAGATGACTCTTAACCGTGTGGGACTCGGTGCTGGATCCATTAGCCTGCCGTTACCCAACATTTTGCGGCTGTGGATCGGGGAAGGAGGAGAGCCAGGAGCCAGGAGCCAGGAGTCAGGAGCACGGGAGACACAGGGAGTAGACGATCGAGAACTCAAAACTCAAAGTGTCTCAGACCCCATACCCGTTCGGCTGAGCGCTCACGTCGAAGCCCACACCCAGACGATCGCGCTGCTAGAAACGCAAATTGACGATCTCAGCCCACAGGCGATCGGGTATGTGTATGAGGCTCTGTTTGCAGTGGGTGCCTTAGATGTCTATACCCAAGCGATCGCGATGAAAAAATCACGACCAGGGATTTTGCTCACCGTCATTTGTCTACCGGAGACGATCTCTGACTGTGAAGCGGTGATGTTTCGGGAGACAACCACACTCGGCATTCGGCGATCGACCCAGCAACGACGGGTGTTGCACCGCGAGATCCAGTCAGTCGAGACGGAGTACGGCACCGTTCGCGTCAAAGTGGCATGGCTCGATCGAGCACAACCCCACCCTACTAATGTCCAACCCGAATACGAGGATTGTGCGCGGCTTGCACGGCAGCATAACCTTCCCTGGCGCGAGATCCACCGTCTTGCCTTGCAGACCTGGTATCGGCAAGAAGCTTGATTAAACAGGAGCCTGCAAAGAGCTAATGGCTGATCGCTCATCCAAACCTGAGCAGTTGTTTTTTAACAAACGCTTAGTTTCTAACAAGCTCTTACAGCGATGTTCAAAGGTATAGCCATAGCCATTCTGGTGAGGACGGGGTGCAGGGGTGGAACCCCTGGCTGGGGGCATTGCACCCACACCCCCTTTGATCCCAATGTCCTCAGCCCTGTGGCGGCAGCTATACAAGCTACAGTCCCAGCACCAAAAGGCTGATCGCTGAACGCTAACCGCTGAAAGCTGACCCAAACCTGTGTTGTACCCAACTGAAAACTGCTGTAGTTTCTGCCAGATTGCCCTAAAACTCATCAGCAGCACCAGGTTGGTTAAGAAAATCCTCTGCATTACTCTTGGCAGACGGCGCAGGTTTCGTAGCTGCGGTTGGTTGATTGGTGACGGTAGGCGTTGCTGTGCTTACGGCAGCAGAGGCTTGATCTGGCGTTGGGTTCAATAAAGCCCCCGGCAGCACTCGTTGCCAGTTCACATTGCGATCGGTGTCGATCGTGACTAAAATCCGGTCTGGTTTTGGCTTCAGCGGGATGGCATTCAGTTTCGCCAACTTCGGTTTTTTGGGCGGCTGGGCTTTAACGTCAACCGCGCATTCAAAGGTTTCCCCTGGCTTAACAGCTTTGTAGGTACCGCTACAGCGAATAATCGGGCGAGAACCAATTTCACTTTGAACCCCTTCTTGAACCAGCATCTCAAGCTTTGCCAGGTTCAATAGTCCCTTCGCATTGGGGATATCCCAAAGCACACTACCCTCAGCATTTTGTTGCTTCACGGGAATCGTAAAGGTGTAGCCCGCATCCGTTTCACCGATACATTCAAAGGTCTGTTCGGCTTCTTGCGGTATGTTTTTAGGGCAGCTAACCATTTTCAGTGATACCCCGCCCTGCTGGATAACGTCCCGCTGGATCGATTGAGCAATGCGATCGCGATCGAGCGTTTTGCTACAACCCGTCAGTATCAACACAAACGCCAACCAACCGCCCCGTTTCACGCTCAGTTCCATCCCTGCACAGCTTCATCCCTCACCCTAGCGGTAGCTGGTAAAGACTGCGTTAAGAGGCAGGGGGAGCAGAGGCGGCAGTTCAGAACTTAAAACTCAGAACTCAAACCTCTCCAGTGCAGCGATGCTATTCACCACTCACAACTTCAACCCTTCTCCTGCCTCCTGCCTCTGCATTGCCGTCGATCGCTGCTGAATTTCGGTGATCGCAAAAACGGCTTGAAAGGGAAATCCGGCTTGCTGATACAGTTCGGCACCACCCTGCTGCCGATCAACTAAGGCAATGACCCCATTCACCTGATACCCCGCTTGCTGCAACCGCTCAACCGCTCGTAAAGCTGACTGCCCCGTCGTGACAACATCTTCTAAAACAGTGACCGTGCTACCGTCGGGCAAAGCAGGACCTTCAATATAAGCGCGCGTGCCATGTCCTTTGGCTTCCTTGCGAATGATCAGGGCAGGCAGCGATTGTCCTTCGTAAGCAGCGACGACACTCACCGCCGTCACAATGGGATCAGCACCTAACGTTAATCCAGCGACTGCCTGTGTCCCTTCTGGTAACAGTGGCAACACCAGACGACCCACTGCCAAGCCACCTTGAGGATGGAGGGTGACTTGTTTCCCGTTAATGTAATAAGAAGCCCGTTGACCAGACGTGAGTAGAAAATCGCCTTCTTGATAAGCAACTTGA
>JBBSHC010000389.1:0-4554 GCA_038253425.1 Leptolyngbyales cyanobacterium
AATCTCAACGTTGCTATCGGCAAATTGATTTTCTGATGCACCGCCAGAACCAGCCGCTTTTTTACTCTGATAGTTAGGCTCTACTAATAGCTGCATAGAGCTTTGATAAATGGGCTTTTTGAGCACCGTATAAACAGTGGCGGTTGACAAAACGCCTAGAAAAATACCTAGAAGCCAGAGCCGCCGCCGAAACAAAGCAGCAACCAACTGCCCATAGCCGGGATCCGCTTCAGCAGTATTAGCAAGATTACCTACAGTCACAGCAACCACCTTTAAACACAAAGAGAGACGTAAATTGACCAATCAAAGTAACAGGGATTTCAGTCGCTTCAAACTACTCCAACCACTTGTTCAACTTTGCGAAAAAAGGCAGCTTCAGAGAAGTGATCAAGCGCATGTTCTCGAATTTTGTGATAGTTCCACTTAATAGCATTAGCAGCTAACAAAGCGGCTTGAACCGACTCAGGCGTCTGACGCTTGAATAAAACCCCTGTTTTTCCAGGAATTTGAGTGTCAAGAACACCACCTGCACCATATGCAACCACCGGAGTACCGCTGGCGTTTGCTTCGACAGGCACCAGCCCATAATCTTCTAGTGCTGCAACAACAACGGCTTTAGTTCTCGACATTAAATTGGTTCGTTCGGCATCACTGACGTGTCCTAGAAAGCGAATATTCTTCATTGCCCGCGCTTCTAGACGCTCACGCTCCGGTCCATCACCTGTAATAAATAGCGGCAAACCTAGCCAGTTAAATGCTTCAACAATAATGTCTGTACGTTTGTAACTGATTAGCCGAGCGGATGTAAGGTAGAAATCATCCTTTTCGCTGGAAAATGTAAACTTACTGCTGTCAATAGGGTAGTTGATGACAGTCGCTGGTTTGCCATAAATGGTTTCAATGCGACGAGCAACCGTGGTGGAATTAGCAATGTAAAGATCAGGCTCTTGTGAGTAAGCTAAATCCAGCTTTCGCATCTGTTCAAAGATTTTTTCAAGCAGCGGATAGAGCCGTGTGAAGGTTGTGTATTCGCGCAAATAGGTACGAGTATCCCAAAGAAACCGAGTTACGTTATGGCAGAAGCAAATGTGCTGAGCTGAGGGTCTTTTGCGAACAGCTTTAGCAAACGTACTGCTGCTGCTGATAATTAAGTCGTAGTCTTGTAAATTGAGCGATCGAAAGGCTGGGAAGTAGAAAGGGGCAAAGAGACGAAAATACTTGCTGCTCCCTGGAATCGCTTGCAGTGCAGTTGTATGAACAATGCGATCGTGAAGGTCAATTGTGCGTTGAGGGTCATACACCGATGTAAACACATCAGCATCAGGGTAGCGCTTGCAAAGCAATTCAAACACTCGCTCCGCGCCACCCCGCTGGGTCAGGTAGTCATGCACCAGTGCGATTTTCATGGCTTTAAAAAGTGAAAGATGCAGTGATGAACGTAGCAACTTGATGATTTATAAAACGCTCGAAGGCGATCGCATGACATCGTTCAAATTACTTTCATTCAGGGTTCCTTGTGGAGGCTGATTAGCCATTTGATCATGGGTTGGTGCGTAAGTGCGCGATTGCAGGCAGCTTAGCACTTAAATTTTCAGACTCAATCAACTCACAGGGAACTACCAACAGGAATACGCCTCAGTTAACACCGGGATGAAGTCGTGCAGTGTAAATCAGTAAGGCAACCTATCTCAGCCACTCCACCTCTTACCGTTTCATAAACAAGAAACTTAACGAAGCGTAGAGAGCTGGTAAAGACGAAACATCCTCCTAAAGAAGTAGATGTAAAAATTGGCATTGCGAAATGCAACGGCTGCGTAGTCTTAAAACCCTTTGGAGATGCAGATTTAAGGTGGTTTTCCCTGAAGTTGGAAACAAGGACGTGAAAGACCAAAAACAAGTATTCGTAGAATAAATTGTCTGAATTTAAAGTTCACTACGTTTAAAAAATCTGGTGTCGATTAATACAGTAAAGCCTGTATTGCTTCAGCCAAAATAAATGGTGCCGTTTATTTTAACAACTCAGCAAGAAAGGCTTCAGCTACTGTTAGATCGCGATAATCAGTGATTTCTTGCCTTGCTAATGATTGGGTAGTTCTGATGAACCCGTGTATAAAAGCAACGGAAATCGACTTAAAAAGGCGAACATAGCGATCGACAAATGTTCTATATTTTGCTTCCGCTCGATTGCGTATTTTTAGCGCCAGCACTAGAACCACCGCCCTCGAACATTGCCCACGACAGAGATTTTGATAGGAATTTTGAACACGCTGGGAACTTTGCTTGGTGCAGCGTCGTCCTTCCAGCAAGGCATTGTTCTTTAAGTCCGATGACGTAATGGTCTTGGTATCGCCGCTTCGATGACACAGCAAACCAAAAAAATGGCAACGCGGCTGGCGATCGCCATCACTCTTGGGGTCTTTGCTTTGCCGCCTCTGGGGATGGCACAGACGACCAGTGCTGCGATCACATCGCCTACAGGGTCGCCCACTGCTACGCCCACTCAGGCTGAAGATGGCTACTTGCTTGGTTCTGGCGATCGTCTCCGAATCGACTTTTTCAACATCCCTGAATACAGCGGTGAGTATTTAGTTCTGCCCAACGGCGCGGTGAATCTACCGCAAATTGGTGCTGTGCCTGTGCAAGGCAGAACGCTGAAGCAAGCCTCAGCCGCGATCGCGACGAAATATGAGCCTTACCTGACGCGCCCACTTGTGACCATTGGTCTGCTGGCAGCGCGTCCCCTCACGCTTGCGATCGCGGGTGAGATCAATCGCCCCGGTTCTTACAATGTGCAGGCGGTTTCAGCCAGTGCCGATACAGGCGTCCCCACAGTGACGCGGCTGATTCAGCTTGCTGGCGGTGTCACCCAGGCAGCAGACGTGCGACAGGTTGTAGTGCGCCGTCCCCGTCCTTACAACGCTGGTGCGGATGAGGTGATTAAGCTTGACCTGTGGCAGTTAGTCAAGTCAGGCAATCTCCGGCAAGATTTGCGACTGCAAGATGGCGACAGTATTTTTATTCCGTCTGCTACGGCAGTCAATTTAGAAGAAGCGCAACGGTTGGCAGCGACTACGTTTGCCGGTGCTAGCGATCGCCCCATGCGAATTGCCGTCGTTGGCGAGGTCAATCGTCCTGGTCCTTACGTGCTATCGCCCGATCAAACGAACCAAATTGTCGGACAGCCGTTTACGCAGCCACCAGCTAACGCCAATCTCAAAATTCCCACGGTGACACGAGCCATCCAAACAGCGGGGGGGATTACGCAAACCGCAGATATTCGTAACGTTGAGATTCGGCGTACGACGCAGGCTGGTCCTGTGCAAACCATCAAAGTTGACTTCTGGAGTTTGCTCCAGGCAGGCGACTTGCGCCAGGATTTGCCGTTGCAAGAAGGCGACACGATCGTGATTCCCACTGCAACAGCATTAGATTCAACTGAAGCAACCAGAATTGCTGTTGCCAGCTTTGCTCCCGATAAAATTACGGTCAATGTTGTTGGTGAAGTGGTGAAACCTGGACCCGTTCAAGTGCCACCCAATACACCGTTGAATCAGGCTGTGCTAGCGGCTGGCGGCTTTAATAATCGTGCCAAAAGAGGTGCAGTGACGTTTGTTCGTCTTAACCCAAATGGCACCGTAGCGCGACGTGAGATTTCGGTCGATTTTGCTCAGGGTCTGAACGAGAAGAACAATCCCCCGATGCGAAACAACGACACTATTGTTGTCCGGCGATCGGGGCTGGCTGCTGTGACCGATACGCTTGGGTCAGTACTCTCTCCCATTGGCGGCGTTTTTAGCATCATTAATCTATTGGGTTTTTAAGCTTAGACCGCTGACTTCTGTAAGCAGCCGGAGAGCTGAAGTTAGTTACCTGGCGGCAACTCTAGCGCAATCGAGCCGAGTACCCCCGTCCGAAACTCGTTCAACAGATGCCGTGCAGTTCGTTCAACATCGCCTTGATAACGGTGTGCTGCCAGATCATGCAGATAGCTTTCTCCTGTCGTCGGTTGAGCATCCAGGGCATAGCGCGATCGCAGCACTGACTCGACCTCTAGATCCTTGAGCAAATCTACTAACGCTGCCGCCACACGCTGATTGTCATACGCTGCTTCGCCAATATCGTCACAAATTGCCAGTTTGAGCGCGGCTGTTTGGTCGTGAAGCAGCGATGGCAGCACACCGGGCGCATCCAGCAGTTCGATCTGGTCAGAAATGCGGACCCAGCGCAGTTGCTTGGTGATGCCTGCACGACGGGCACTATCCACCACACGCCGCTTGAGCAAGCGATTAATTAATGCTGACTTGCCCACATTCGGAAAGCCAATGACTACGGCACGAACCGGACGGGGCAACATCCCGCGATCGCGCCTGCGCTGGTTCATTTGTGCCCCTGCTGCCTGTGCTGCCTGCAACACTGCCTCAATCCCTTTGCCATGTTGAGCATCGGTAAAATAGGGTTCTTCTCCAAGCGCCCGAAACCAATCAGTCCATTGCTGTCGCGCCTGTGTCGAGATCATGTCGATGCGATTCATGACCAGCACACGCCCTTTGGTGC
>JBBSHC010000390.1:0-4527 GCA_038253425.1 Leptolyngbyales cyanobacterium
AACCTATGCTTACCCAATTGTGCTCCGCTTTGTTTCCAGCGAAGATGGCATGACAGCAGACTGGTCGCGCGTTTCTTACGATTTGCTAGAAACCATTTCTAACCGCATTGTCAACGAGGTGAAGGGAGTGAATCGGGTCGTGTATGACATCACCTCGAAGCCACCCGGCACCATTGAGTGGGAGTAAACAGCGTAAGCGTGATCCTCTAAAAAGCCTTACAGAACCGTTGCCTGTGGAAAACTGGCAAAAGTCTGTGGAAAAACCCTGCAAAACCTTACCTTTCTGTGGAAAACTTGCGTTTTTCCGGAAGGTATGGTGTTTCCAGAGATGAAAGTCAGCCAGTCAAACTCGTAAGACCAGCTTGTTGCATGAGTTCGACTGTATAGCCCGACCACTAGCAACTAGTAAGCCTCGCTCTCATTGCTTTTCATTTTTGACTTGGCTTTTGCCGCACTTTTCTTCAGAGAATCCAGACGAGCTTCATACTTTGAACGCAACCGTTTTTTAGACGATTGTTCGATCAATACTTTAAGGGCGCTACCAAGGCTTTTGTAAGCATTAGGGAGTGTATAGCCAAAACGGGTAGCCAGCGCGATCGCTTTTTCATCCGCATCAAGCGTTTCTTTCAGCGTTTTTTCGGTGTTGTTCTTTTGCCAGAGACGCCAGCCCGACACACCGCACAAGCCCAACGCTAAGAGTAGCAGCAGTCCATCCTGCACCCATAGTTCACCGACAGCCCCCCCTAACCCGATCGCCAGTGCTGCCATTTCCCAGCCATCTTTGGGGATCGTGTCGCTTTGCACGCGGGCAACTTCATGCCAAAAGAGTAAATTGCGCTGATCGGTCGCCAGTTGCTCCCACTTCACCATGTCGATTTGGATCTCGACCTCATCTTTGCCGATTTCTTCGCAGGTAATTAGCGGTGGATTAACAGCGGTTGTGCCTTCTACCGACACCCAACTTTGAAGTTCAGGCGGTAGTAGAGTTCGCAGCCGCCGCAGTTCACTCATTTCGGCTTTAGCAGAGGTGGTTGCGTATGATGTCATGATCCCGCTCGAAAAGTCGCGTGTAAAAAAAGCCCGTCACTTAGATCGTAGCGATCCTAGCAAGTCGTTGGAGCTTTGCTTATTCTCCAGGATCTTGCCCTCTTCCTGCAAGTGCGATCGTCAGATTACCATAAGCTTTGGAGGTGTCATGTTAGCACAGTGTCGCCAAGATTAAAACGAGCCACAAATCGTTGAAGCTGCAAAGCACTGAAACTGAATGTGACATTCTTATCACCTATTCTCACGGCGACATCAGGCTAAGGGGCTCTTATACCTACTGACTTTGCACCGTTCGACTACCTGATGGTTGAAGCAACTGGTTCGCTGGCGGCAGAGGCTCCGCACTGCTGGAATAGTAGGCAATAACAGCCAAGGGCAAGGTAAGAGTCAAGAGGGCAATCACGATCCCAACAAAGTCTGCTAACCGACTGGTCGATCGCTCCAGTGACCGACCAGACTGACCACCTGATTCCATAAAAATTGTATGCACCAACTTGATGTAACGACCTTGCGACAGACACCTAAATTAGCGTCCTACAGATAATTTTAACCAAAACTCTCTCAACACAAGCTTCCAGTAACCAAACTCAACCTAAAACACCGCCTACGATCGCGCTTTCAAGAGCTGATGAATGCTTTGCAACTCCGTCAAAATTGCCTGTAAAAGCTCCTGTGTTGGTGTTGGAGGCGCTTCGTGAACTTCGATCGTCACGTGTTTAATCTTCAGCACATCCTTAGCAAAACGAGCAACCTCATTGGGGTGAAAGAGCAAAACATCATCTTTATGAAGACGCAGTTCAGGATTGAGCCGTGCGGGATCATAGGGTGGATTGAGTGCGACCGTGTCGGTGTTGGCATACCGATAGATTGAAGCTCTTGAACGATTCAGCGTTTTTTGCACCGCTTCGAGATCCATCAGCCCCTTCCACTCAGTGTTCGATTCTGCATCCATAGGCGTTGCAACGGTTCAGCATTAGACTCAGTGGATCTTATCATGAGATCCAGCGAGTCAAGGGCTTGCAAAAAAGGGATCACTGATCAGCGGCATTGTACCGAACAGAACTCATAGTGCTTCAGTTGAATGCAGCGCAGCGTTGGGTCAATCGTCGGCAATTAGCAGTCAGCGCTTGACAACCCAAGCTCAGGGCATGTTTTTGGATGCTAAAGCGCATCGACGGTTAAAACAACAGCCATGCTACCCACAATGAGAAAGCCCAAGCTGCATAGGGGGTTCACTTGCAACAGTTCGACCAACATCCAGCACATACAGGATGTGAGCACAAACAACATTCCTATAATCAACCCAGGCTTAAAAAAGGACATGCGTAACCATTCACTGAGTAACTCTGGAGTGTGAATACTGTACAGCACTCGATCGAGTGTTCTCAATGAGCCTTACTCAAGCGTGAGCTTAACTACAAGGATGCCAGTGGATTAAGCCATCGCAAAATCGTTCGTTCTAGCTGGTGTAGTTCTCGATAGACTTCTTGACGCACCCACTGCCCGATCGCGTCAAAGGGCGTAAAGATGGCACCGGATTTCCAACTGACATCAGGACCAAGGGGGGTAAGATGATTACCCGCTAGAGTTTGTGCCACGACCATGCCAGGAAAGCGGGTTTGTAGAACGGCACTCAAGGCAACCGTTTGATCGATCGTGTCGTTTTCAAATTTGACCAGCAAGTTTCGGCGCACCCGGTAGTTTTCAGCCACAAGTTGATTCGTCTCTAAGGGCGAAGGGGTGAACTCAACGGCAAAAACTGGCGAGAATTGGTCTACTAGTGGAACCGCATCACGGGCAGAAAAGTTGTTGAAGGCAATCAGAATGTTACCCGCCCGCTCTACTGGAAACAAGCTGCCAATCAACAAATGAAGCTTGCAGCCCATGCTATGCCCAACACCATAAATTGGTAAGTAGCGTTTGCGTAAGATGGTGGTGTAAAGCGTCTCCAGGGCGCGATCGAAGTCTTGCAATACTGACTGAGCGATCGCGGCATGGTCGAATGTATTGACAAAAGGCGTGGCGATAATGACGTAGCCTTGCAGTGCTAATTGCTCCAACAGTCGGCGATAGGTTACGTGGGGAGCCGTGGCAACAAACGCTCCACCCAAAAAATGTACGATCGCGGTGGGTCGTGGTGGCACCAGCACCCAATTACCAGAAATTTCCTGCCAGTCCATGTGATGTGATGACGATCCGATTGAAGAGTTATCTCCCTCTACCCTACACTCGATGCCACTTCCCCCACTGCAATGGGCTTGATCTAATTCCAGCAAACCAGCAGCAATTACTTGCAATTGGTTACATAGGTTTGCTAAGTTGATTAAGCACTAAAGATGCACATTCGCCGGGATAGCTCAGTTGGTAGAGCAGAGGACTGAAAATCCTCGTGTCCGGGGTTCAAGTCCCCGTCCTGGCATTCAATCAAGCTCGTTAATCTCTAACCATATAATATTGAAGTAGTGGTTGCGCTCGGTAGCTATGCTTTGCCGTGAAAGGCTGAGGGTTAATGCGTAAGATGTAGAGGCACTGAGCGCAAAATGCTTGGTAATCTACACAGATTTGAACAGTTAAGCCTGATGTTGAACAGTTTGGTGATTCTATAGAAGTGATTACGGGCCGCAGAGTCGATCTTGGAGAGCATTGAACCCTGTCGGTCAATTGGAAAGTATCTCAGCCTTGAGGCGTTCTGCACCTGCACGCAAACATACCGGAAGTACGCCGATCGCATTGATCCCTACCCGAAAAATCTGGAGGAGACCCTTCCCGCGCTGGAGGCTCTGTGTCAGCATATCCTCGATCGGGTGATTGACCACTTCGGCAGGGAGCGGTTTCAGTTGACCTACGGGTTCTGCTCAAAAGATTTGAAGCGGTTTTTGAGCCAGAAAGATCCAGCGACGGGGATCAAAAACGGGCGAGTTGATCCAAGTCGGGAAGCAGCAAAGCTGCCGCTAACGCGAACAGCACATGGCACATGAGAAGAACCGGAATGGCAAGTATTACTGCGTTAGCAGAGCTTCCGGCACGGCTCGCCTCGGTGCTGCCTGCGATTTTCGGATTGTGGGAATGGAGAGCGGTGGCGACAGCCTGTGCGAAAGCACGTATCGCCTCGTGGAGTGGATTCTAGAACAGCAATTGCCGTTTGACTCGCTGTACTACTATGGGCGCGATTCTCGTAGCCCTTTCAGGGCGGCTTCGCCAACCGAGACACTGCGTGTTGGCGAAGCCAGTCCAAAGGACTTAAGACCCATTCACATTAGCTACAGTCCGCAACATAGGCGAAACATTTGGGCGTTTACAGATAAGGGGGTGCCAACGAAGAGGGGCATCGAGCAGTGGCTTGAGCGAGTTGAACTACGTTTTTAGCTATCCTAAAAGGAGATAAGGCAATGTCTTGAGGTTGGTAGTGAATGCTGAACATTTCTCTTCCAGATCAGGTTCAAATGTTTGTCGAGGAGCAAGCGATCGCAGCAGGCTTCA
>JBBSHC010000391.1:0-4520 GCA_038253425.1 Leptolyngbyales cyanobacterium
AAAGCTGTGGATATGGCACGTTTGCTTCAGCCAGCAGTACATTCATGTGACCTGGCATCCGTCCCGCTACGGGATGAATCGCGTATTTGACATCCACACCCAGACGCTCTAATTGGTCTGCCAGTTCACGAACCGCGTGCTGTGCCTGGGCAACCGCCATCCCGTAACCGGGGACGATCACAACGGATTTTGCGTAACCCAACATCATCGCGCCTTCTTCCGCGTCGATCGATTTCAATGACTTGTCCTGAGTGCTAGACGCTGCGCCGCCTTCTACCTTCTTGCCTGAACCAAAGGCGCTAAACAGCACATTTGCGATCGAGCGGTTCATCGCCTTGCACATGATCTGGGTCAGGATGATGCCCGATGCACCCACAAGCGCACCCGAAATAATGAGCATATTGTTCATCAGCACAAAGCCCGCCGCACTGGCAGCTAAGCCAGAGAACGAGTTTAGCAGCGAGATGACCACAGGCGTATCGGCACCCCCGATCGGCAGCACAAACAAAACGCCCAACAGCAGCGAAACGCCGACGAGAGCAAGAAAAACCGTTGTTTCTTTGGGATTAACAACCAGGTACGCGCTGCCTACCAAGAACCCCACCAGTAGCGTAATGTTGAACGGCTGCTGAAAGGGAAAAGTAATCGGTGAGCCGCTAATCAGCCCTTGCAGTTTCACAAACGCCAGTAAGCTACCTGTGAACGTAATACCGCCAATCAAAACACTGAGGATGATGGTGATGGTTTCATCCACAGGAATGGCAGCAACACCGTTCATCACGCGCCAAAATTCACCTACAGCGACCAGTGCAGAAGCGGCACCACCAAAACCGTTTAGCAAACCAACCATCTGCGGCATAGCAGTCATTTCTACCCGCTGCGCCATGATGGCTCCGATCGCTGCCCCGATCCCCATGCCCAGCAGCACCATTTCATAGTTCAGCACCGCTCGATCGAGCAAGGTTGCCACGATCGCAATCAGCATGCCAACCGCTGCCAGCAAATTACCTTGACGTGCCGTGGCGGGTGATCCCAGCTTCTTCAAACCAATAATAAACAGGGCTGATGCCGTCAAATAGCCGAGCTGAATTCCCGTTGGCAGAAAATCACTCATGCTTTCACCTCTTTTTTCTTAAACATTTGCAGCATTCGATCGGTCACTAAAAAGCCACCGACAACGTTAATACTTGCCAAAACCACCGCGATGAGTCCAAGCATAACGGTCACATTCCAGTGGCGATCGCCTGACACTAAAAGCGCACCCACGATCGCAATACCAGAGATCGCATTTGATCCAGACATCAGCGGTGTATGCAGCGTTGGCGGAATTTTATTAATGACTTCAAAGCCAATAAACGATGCCAACACAAACACAACTAAGCCAGCAATTAAGCCTTCTGCCATGATTTGAAATTCCTAAGAATTGGGGAGTAGAGAGTAGGGAGGAGTAGGGAAGCAGGGGAGGCTGAAGGCTAAAACTCAAAACTTCCTACTTCGCTCCGACAGGTTCGCCTAGCAAATCGCGCACACGCTGATTGCGGACTTCGCCTGCATGGGTCACACAGGCACTGTTAATAATGTCATCCTCAAAGTTGAGATTGATCGCGCCATCTTTAACAAGGTATTGCACCAGCGTCAGAATATTTTTGGCATACATCTGACTGGCATGAACTGGCATGGATGACGGCAGGTTGGTTGGACCAATAATCGTCACGCCATTGCGAACCACGTCTTTGCCTGCTTCGGAACCTTCACAGTTACCGCCCTGGTCTGCTGCCAAATCGACCACAACTGATCCGGGCTTCATTTGAGCAATCATCTCGCCAGTTACCAAACGAGGCGCTTTGCGACCAGGCACTTGAGCCGTTGTAATCACAATGTCAGAAACTTTGACGTGTTCCGCGATCGCGTCCTGGGTCTTTTGCTTAGCCGCTTCCGATACTTCCTTAGCATAGCCACCAGCCGCGACTGTTTCTTCTTCCAGCTTCACTTCGACAAACTTTGCGCCCAAACTCTGGACTTCTTCCTTCACTGCCGGACGAATGTCAAACGCCTCTACAACTGCACCCAGCCGACGAGCCGTAGCAATTGCCTGCAAACCCGCCACACCCGCACCGATGATAAAGACTTTAGCAGGTGCGATCGTGCCAGCAGCAGTCGTCAGCATGGGAAAGAACTTTGGCAATGCTGCTGCTGCAATGAGCGTTGCTTTATAGCCTGCCACACCCGCCTGTGACGATAACGCATCCATACTTTGTGCCCGACTCGTGCGGGGAATCAGCTCGATACTGAAAGCTGTCACCCTGCGATCGGCTAACCGCTTTGCCAGCGTTGGTGTGCCTAACGGATCTAGAAACCCAATTAGCATTGCTCCGTCACGTAACAAATCTGCCTCATGCTGCCCATCGCCTCGCTCTCGTGGTGGGCTTACTTTCAGCAAGACATCAGCGTTGCCCCATAAGTGAGCCGTATCAGCAATGACTGTTGCCCCTGCTGCTTCATAGGCAGCATCTGAAAAAAACGCTTGCTCGCCTGCGCCTGCTTCCACCCAGACCTCCAGCCCCTGTTTGACAAGACGACTCACTGTATCTGGAATAAGGGCAACGCGACGCTCACCCACTTCAATTTCTTTAGCAACCGCGATCTTCATGAACTCTCCTCTGTAAATAACTCTGCAAATAACGTTGAGTACATTAATGAGTACTGAATTGGAACCGGATGAGCATAGCGATCAGCGCCTGACGCTCTTAGGTTTTCTCAATGAGAACTTAAAAGCTTAATTCCTCCTAACCTTCAGCAACAGGGTGTAACCGCTAAAGCCTCCTTAAACCGCGTTGAAACGTAAAGGGTGGTGCGATCGCGCCTCGTTCGTTTCGCGCCAAGAGCTTGAGCAATCAAGAGAGAGACCTGCAAAAGCTACTGTAGCCGACGTAAAACCAGTGCCCCATTCCAACTTCACCTTTCCCACCTTCCAACTCCACTTCAATCTCTGTTCCATTCAAGTCAGCAGCCACTCTTAAAAAGCCCCTTTGCATACGCTTATTCCGAGCCTCACGAGTGAGCGAGAACTTTCAGCACCACTCTAAAGCCAGAACTTTTTCCACACGATCGCTCTTTCTGTCTTCCTGTTAAAACAGCCTTCCGTTGGAACACTGATGCTTACGCCGTTTTCAGCAAAAAACGAAGGTCTATTGCAGCCAATGTAGCCACACTGAAGCGCAAAAGCTTAAATTCAAAACCACTGCTGTGAGTCTGTTGCAAGGTTGCGCTGAGTCAGTGTAATCACAACTTCCAAACGAGAGAAACTAACTGTCAAAGGATCGAATAGTTGGTAAATTAAAATCGCTGAGTACTTCAAAACCGCTAAAGCCTTGCTACCAAAAACCAGACTAAGCATGAGCAATCAGTAACATGTCAGCCTTGTATCGTATGCCAATACTTAACCAAGATGGTAAGTTCTTCAACTTGTTTTATGATTTTGTCTTATGTTTGAAGCTCTTAAAGATAAGAATTTTTATACCAAACAATTTTCTTTTCACAACTTTTGTTGTAAGCAGTTAAGCAGAACGTGCTGTCCAGTCAAATCGCGACGTTGCAAAATAACTGCCGCCTTTGCAACACAATTAAGCCTTTAGACGCTTACTTCACAATGACTTAGGCACTTTTTCTATGGTGTCTTCGTCTCAAGCACTTGAGGTTCGTTCAGTAAGTCATGATGCTTGAGGCTCACGCTGCTCCCCTTCAGTCTGCCCATTCAAAAAGATCGGCTTGCTGATGGGGTGAGTGATATTACTCATTAATCCTGATAAAGTCTACATAGCGTGAAGATTAGCGAACCATTAACCAACCAATCTCTGCCAATTTGAGTGAGACCACTATGTTTTCTAGATCCTTTGTTAAACGTGCTTTGCCAGGGCTTGCGATCGCGGGTTTGCTGGTAGCAGGGCTTCCGCTTCTGAGCTTTGCTCAGGGGCTACCCGGACTCACTATCTTTGGCGGCGTCAAAGGCGACGAGAATCTAAACTATCGTCTGGATTACGGCGGCAGAGCTGGGGGATGGGATCGGTATCGCCTTAGAATTCCCGCTAAAAAGATGAAGCTGGCGGTGGCACAATTCTCGATCGCTTACCCTGACTATTACAAAGGTGAACTGGATCCCAAGGACGTTGAAGTCATTGTCAAAAATAAATCCGTCCCGCTTCAAGAAGTGAACTGGAACAAAGAAAATAACTTCATTGAAATCTTTCCAGTTGAACCGATCCCCGCAGGCAGCAGCGTTGAAATTCAGCTTTCTAATGTGCGGAATCCGAGCTTTGGTGGTACGTTCTACTTCAACTGTCAAGTGCTGTCGCCGGGCGATAGTCCCCTCTTGCGCTACCTTGGCACCTGGGTGATCAGTATTTCCTAATGCTTGTAGGTTTTATGCCGTTTTATTCCTTAAAGCAGCTTTGCTAACCAACGCTGATCAATTAAAGGCATAACTCTAGACTGCCAATCTTTTTAACCAGGTTGCAGCTCGA
>JBBSHC010000392.1:0-4513 GCA_038253425.1 Leptolyngbyales cyanobacterium
CGACCATGACCCAGAGAATGCTGCGATCGCGGGTAATGCCGATCGCGGTTCTGGCGTTTGGCTGACGACTGCCCAAGGCATCACGAATAACAACTCCGTTGGCTTCAGCGACAAACCCTTCCTGCTGCGCGGTGCTGGTGGGCAAGAGGCGCGGACCGCCACCCAACGCATTCACTAATTGACAGCTAGGAGGAACCGCTGCGTTATGCAGGGCAATGGCGTACTCCAGGCGATCGCCACATTGATACTGCCGAAATTCGCTGCGATCGAGAATCTGGCTTAAATAGGGAGCAAGATCTGGGTTGTGCATCAGTCGATCGTTGAGCCTGGGATCGCCGACCTGCTTGCCTTCTACCCTGACATAGGCAGTCGATTGCTGATTTTCGGGATCAAAGAAGCCGCCATTGAGTGCCGCGATCGCACCTTCTTGGCGTGCGATCGTTTCTAAGGTGCCTACAGTCGCTGCGATCGCCGTTGTCACCGCAAACTGACTGTGCGGCGGCACTCTCAGCGTGTAAATGGTGCTCTGCGGTAGCGTGTATGACTTATATTCCAGTGGTTCCAGCGGTCTTGGCACAGTGGATGCAGGCGTTGTTGGCAGCACGGCAGTGGGTGTAGAAACAGAGAATGGCGATCGGGTCACAAGCCACCACAAACCGCCTAAGCTAACCGCGATCGCGCCCACTAACCAGATTGGTTTCACTGCTTCTCTTCTGCGTCAAACGGCAACGTCCAGGAGACAATTTTAAGGCTTGATGATAAGAAACACCCCTTTAAGACCAAAATCTAAAAGCTGTCATTCATTAGCTGAGATCTTGCATCATTCTCAATAAGGGGTTGCCAAAGGGAACAAAAGATAAAAGAAGGGGCGTAAAAAAAGTTCAAATGGACGGTGATGGAAATCATCGCAAAGCACGCCCAAGGGCTAGTGTATAGCCTCTGTCTCATGCCTAGTCTCGATCAAAAAGCTAGTCTCAAGACCATGTTGAGGATGTTTCTAGAAGCTCAGGGACATGCTCTACCCCAACAGACCCAAAGCAAAGCACCCAGTTCGTTGAGTCGATTCCTCACTCATGATGCTTAGTCAACTCGCCGCGTCATTCGCGCCACTCGCCAAGCCATTTTGCAGCAAATTGGCTATTCTCGCGGAACCCTTTCATGCCAGATTTTTGCAGATTTTTGCTCCGTCTTTAGCGATCGACCATATTTCTTCAAAAGACACGCATTGTTTTTGCTTTGATGAACTTTCAAAGCTTATTTTTAGCCCTTTCTTAATGTTGCAAATTTTGAGGGAACCTTAAGTAACAACCCTTGAATTCGGAGTTGAACCGTGACAATGCTGCCTTCCCATGACATCAGTTCATTCTTAACTCGGGAAGTACTACTCCACCGTATTGCTAATCGTATCCGTCAGTCTTTGGAGTTGCCGGAAATCTTGAGCAAGACAGCGGCAGAGGTGCGGTCTTACTTGGGAACAGACCGAGTCAAGATTTACCAATTCCAACCAGACGGTCATGGCATTGTCATTGCTGAGTCGCTGCAAGGCGATCGCTTGCCCTCCTTATTAGGGCTACACTTTCCTGCCGATGACATTCCTCCTTATGCTCGGGAGTTGTTCGTTCGGGCGAGACAACGTTCGATCGTGAATATGAGCACCCACGAGATCGGCCTTAGCCCCCTCAACTGCCCAGAAAGTGGAGAACTGCTCAACGATACAGAGATTCGCTATCGCCCTGTCGATCCTTGCCACCAAGAGTATCTGATGGCGATGGGTGTGCAATCTTCTATTGTTGTTCCGATCGTGCTCGAAGCAGAAGCAACCGGGTCTCCCCAGATCCCATCCCTCCAGCCCGAGAGTCAGCTTTGGGGACTCTTAGTTTCTCATCATGCCGAGCCTTATACGGTGATGGAAGAAGCACTACAATTTATCCAAGCAGTCGTAGACCAGGTTACGGTTGCCATCGCCCAATCAATTCTATTAGAGCAGGTGCGTGCCCAAGCGCGGCAAGAAGCCAACCTGAATCGGGTAACGGCACTGCTACAAACCTCTCCCACCGTAGACTGGCAAGACGCCCTCAAAGAAGCCGCTGATACCCTTGGTGCGGGAGGTCGGCTCTATTTATTCCCAGAGGCCCACCAAGCGAGAGAACTTTATACTTACGGTGACCAGCCCAGTTCGATCGATGCTAACCAGCAGCGGTCCATTGAAGAAAACCTACTGTGGCAGAAGTATTTGCACTCGGTCTTGCATACATCTACAGATGGGACTGGACATCAACCCTGGTCGGTTGAGTGGATGCGTGCTGTTTACGAACTAGCAGAGCCAGTTCAGCAGACCAAACTGGTGGCGTCCTCTTGGGCAGTAAATGACATCTATCAAGAACCCCTCTTTCGCACTTTAGCGCCCTTCTTCAGTGACACCAAGATTCGTAGTGCCCTCATCATGCCCCTAAAGCATGGCGCTCAAGTCATTGGTTGTCTCACCTTCTTCCGCATGGGACTTGAGACTGAAACCCTTTGGGCTGGCTACCACAATCCAGATACACGTCAACTCATGGCACGGCAATCGTTCGACGTGTGGCGGCAAATTCAGAAGGAGCAATCGCAAAGTTGGTTGGAAGAAGAGAGCAAATATGCTCAAGTGCTAGGGGAGCGTTTCTCAGCGACAGCCAAACAATATCGGCTGTACCAGCAGGTGCAAGGACTCAACGTTAATTTAGAGCGGCAGATCGAAGAACGGACTGAAGAACTGCGACAACGTTCTCAGCAGCTTCAACAAACAAACATAGAGTTGGAGTCTGTTGTTGGGCAGCAGACAACCCTCTCTCGCATTGTGTCTAAAATCCGTCAGTCTCTAGAAATTGACACCATCTTTCAAATCACCACTCAAGAACTCAGCCAGGTGCTTAAAGCCGAACAGGTGGCGGTGTATCGCTTTAAGCCTGACTGGGGCGGAGGGTTTGTCGGCAACTACGAAGCTACCACGTCGGCGTGGCAAGGCATTGGTCATCTAGGCGTAAACACGGTTTGGGATGACACTCACCTGCAAGAAACTCAAGGCGGGCGCTATCGCAACGGTGAAATCTCGATCGTCAATGACATTTATCAGCCAGGGTATGCTCAGTGTCATATCGACTTGCTAGAGCAGTTTCAGATCAAGGCTTTTATGATTGTTCCGCTCTTTGTCGGCTCTGACCTTTGGGGATTACTAGGGGTTTATCAACATTCTGCAACGCGTCAGTGGGAGCAATCGGAAGTTGAGTTTGTGAGCCAAATTGCCACCCAACTAGGCGTAGCGCTACAACACGCGCAATTGCTGGCTAATACGAAACAACAGGCTGAACAACTGACAAATACCTTAGCTGACCTGAATCAAACTCAACTTCAGTTGGTTCATAGCGAGAAGATGTCGAGCCTAGGTCAACTCGTGGCTGGCATTGCTCATGAGGTCAATAATCCCATCAACTTTATTCACGGCAACTTAGCTCCCATTCAGGAATATACCCAAACTTTATTGGATTTGATCCATGCCTATCAGCAGGAGCATTTTGCTCCATCAGCAGCCTTAGATCAGCAGCTTGCCGACAGCGACCTCAGCTACATTGAAGAGGATTTTCCGAAGTTGTGTGCTTCGATGAAGCTGGGTACTGACCGCATTCGTGAAATTGTCCAGTCTTTGCGAAATTTCTCGCGCCTGGACGAAGCAGACGTGAGAGCAGTTGATCTGCATGAGGGTTTAGAGAGTACTCTTTTGATCCTGCAACATCGATTAAAGCCAGGGCTTTCTCATGTTGTGATTGCTCTCGAAAAGTGCTACGGAGAACTGCCGTTAGTGGAATGCTACGCTGGGCAGCTCAACCAAGTCTTTATGAATCTGCTGAGTAATGCGATCGATGAATTAGTCGATGCTGCCACCGAGAATGCAACTCCACCCAAGACCATTACCATTGCAACCCGGTCTGTCGATGCTGAGTGGGTAGAGGTATCAATCCAGGACAATGGCCGAGGGATTCCAGAAGACGTTCAAGCTAAATTAATGAACCCTTTCTTCACCACTAAACCAATGGGGCAAGGAACTGGTTTGGGCTTATTTATTAGTCATCAGATTGTTGAGAAACATCATGGTGAATTGATTTGCCGCTCTCAGTTAGGGCAGGGTACAGAATTTATTCTGAAGCTGCCAGTAAAGCAAAAAGCAGCGATCGCTTAACACGGTCAGGGCTATGAAAACTAGCCCGCTTCTACCACATTTGCTGAAGTGAATTCTAAACCTTATCCAGCCGCTCTTCCTCAACTTACAGCGGTTTTCAGTTGAGTTCAACACAGCTTTGGGTTGGCGTTCAGCGGGTAACGTTCAGCGATGAGCCTTTTGCTGATTCGGACTGTGGCTGATACGTTTGAACATCGCTGTCACTGCTTGAGCCAACACCTCACCTGTTTCTACCCGCTTTTTTGATGCATTTACGTGAAGGGCGAACAGACTATTGCGTGTCAGGGTCCGATCGCAAGCAGC
>JBBSHC010000393.1:0-4507 GCA_038253425.1 Leptolyngbyales cyanobacterium
CGTTTTACATTCAGCGTTTCAGGTAACTACATGCCACAGCTTTCTTGGCACGACTATTTAACGATTCTTTCATTCTTTGCATCGATCGGGGGTTTAGCGCTTCTCTTCAGTGGCAACCCAGCAGCCGAAAGCGATTGGGAAATCACCGATCGCGTCTTGCTATTGATGATCTTCACCTACTGGTTGGTCTACTGCGTTTCTGCTGGCATCCAGCCTTTAATTTTGCCCCAGTGGGAAGTGCTGTTATGGAGCGTCAAGTTAACTGGAGTCCTTGCTTATCTGCTCACAGCGGCGTGTGTGCTTAGCTTGCCACTGCACCGCGTCTCCACTCGCCAGTCTGAGTAAGGCAATTAGAGTCAAAGTTGTCAGTGTGCGATCTTTAGGCTTGTGCCGCCGCAAATAACAACCACAGGACAGCACAAGCAATGATCTAGCGTTATGGCTGGTTGACTTCTGTTAGCCACTCGATCGTGCTGGGTCGGAAGCCACAGGACTGAAACAAGCGTTTTGCTGCGTCATTAGCTATGGCTGTATCAAGCCGAATCTGTTGGATGCCTTTGGTAGCGAACGTTTGCATAGTCCGCTCAACTAACTGTCGCCCCAACCCCATCTGACGATACTCCGGTTCAACCCAAAGGTCGTGAATAAAGCCATATTCTTTGAGACGGTAAATTGGGATCTCGGTTTCGATGGTGGCAACGAGAAAGGCAGTGAGTGCCTGTGGGTGGTCGGCATCAGAAGATTCGCGGTCACCGACCAAAAAGACACTACGATCGCTGACGGCTTGCTGCATGAGCCAACGTTCATAACGCTGGGCAGGGTTAGGCAAAAAGCTGTACTTGGCAGCGTCCCATGCTTCATGTAGAGCACAAATTTTAGCCACCATCGGCAACACGGCAGCGACATCAGCAGGTGTGGCGGCGCGGATTTGCATGATAAGAACTACTTACCTTTAATGACCTGAGCAATCACGGCTTCGAGCTGCTCCTGCACCAAGATTGTCAGAATAAAAACCTCCTGCACCGTCTTACCTTTTCGCGCAATCACTTTAAAGCCACCTCGAATCGGCACCGATATCTTTAACACCATCGTGGGCGCATGAGCGCGGGCAGAACCGATCACACCAGGCGTAATAGTCTGAATGCCAACTTGATGGGTTAGCCGCTCCAAAATTGGAATCAACCCTGAAAGATGGGTGGAGTGATTGAGGACGAGTCTACCGCCAGGGACTTTGCTCATGGTGAGGAGGTGGGAACGAAAAGATTTTAATCGGTAGACTTACAGCAGCTTTCGGTTGAGTGCAGCACAGCTTTAAAGCGCTCAGCGGTGAGCGTTCAGCCTTATGCTCATTGGACGATGGTTAAGACCTCTGAACATCCCTCTAAAGCATTCATTGAGATAAGCTTCAAAGCTCTACTTCGCCGCAGTGTGTTCTCTTCAGTTGCTTTACATTTGCCTAGAGGCGTTTTCATCGGAATGCCTTATGCCGCCTCTAAGGGAGCCATCGTCAAACCTTCCATGCCAAGCTGCATGTGGTAAAGTTCTGCCTGTTCCTGCGGTCCAACCCACACGATCGCCTGTCCTTCAAAGTGGATCTGGTTGGTCAGTTCCCAGGCGTGTTCCGCTGTCATCCCTGGAATGTGCTTTAGCAAACTTTCGGTTACGTGCTGAAACGTGTTGAAGTCATCGTTAAGCACAATAATTTTAAAGTTGGGGTAAGGCTGCTGCGTCGTTTGGCTAGACCGCGTTGGCGCTACTGTTGGTGCAGCGGCGGCTGTGGCAGAAAGCAGCGAAAGTGTCGTAGCCATAGAGCAATTACCAGAAAAGCGCTGAGGAAGAATAGCATAAACTACATCATCGTCATCGTAGCTCACTGTTCTACCTCTAAGCATTTCAAACGATTGAAAAAAGCGTGGCATGAGAACAATTTCCTTGAACAGTGTTTGTCTAGCGTGTGTATCAATAGATGGTTCAGAGATGCAGGTCATTGGTACCGACGCCAGGACACCAGAGGCGCGATCGCGCTCAAGCCTACTAGTAAAGGTGTTAACCAATCGCCCCAACGGACATACAACGTTTGCGTTTGGCGGCGAAAAATGGTTGCACTGTGGGTTTGATAGATGCGGGGCTGCGATCGCCAGATAATCTGTCCGTGGGGATCAATCACGCCAGAATAGCCTGTATTGGTAGCGCGAACAGCCCAGCGATCGGTTTCAACTGCCCGCATCACGTCTTGCGCCTGGTGTTGTGCCATCAGCACTTCACTGTAAGGATCTAGATTCGATGCCGTGAGGATGAACTGTCCGCCTGCTGCTGCTTGTGACCGAAAAACATCAGAAAACGCGGAGTCATAGCAGATACTCGCGATCGTACGTCCAAAGGGCGTCTCAAAGCGCTGATTCAGTTTTCCTGGCAATCCATTTTCTGCGATCGGCGACAGAATGCTGATCACGTTGCCCAACAGCTTTTGAAAGGGAATGTATTCGCCCAATGGCACGAGCTTAATTTTGTCGTAATGGCTGATGGTTTCACCGTTACCCGCGATCGTCAACAAACTGCGTGCAATACCGTCCTTGTACGCGGTAAAGGTGCCCAGCCAAAGCACAACTCCCCGCTGCAAAACCGCCTGATAAAGAGAACTACGAACTTTGTTTGGCTCATTCCACAAAAACGGTAGTGCGCCCTCCGGCGTTAACACTGCATCGACCCCTTGTGCTGCCAGGACTTCGTAGCCGTTTGTATACCCTTCCATTGCCCGACGAATGCCCTCACTTCCCAACTTGATCCGGGGTGGTACGTTGCCCTGAATGATCCCTACATTCAGAGTGGTTAAATTTGTGGCAGCGAGTGGCTGCACGTAAAGCATGTAGCCGAGCAGATGCACGCCTATACAAAGGGCAAACGGCAGAACCAGGCGTCTGTTTAATTGGTTGCCTTTAAATTGGTTAGATTGGACTGCGAACCACGCTTCAGCCAGCAAGCCATTCATTGCTACGATCGCTGACGTTACAGTTACAGGACCAGAAAGTTGACCCAAATGGAGCAAGGCTAAGTTGCTGGGACTTTGCGTGTAAGCCAGTGCCGTCCAATCGAGCGGACCCAAACTCCATAACCATTCCAACGCACACCAGAGCGCGGTACCGATGAGGACACGACGGAGAGAGGAGGGGAAGGAAAGGAGGGCAGGGGAAGAGGGGGAAGCAGGGGAGGGGAGCGGAGGATTAGCAGCCGATGGAGAGTCAGGATTATGTAGGAGTGCCTTATCGCCTGTTTTGTGTTCTCTGTTCTCTGTTCTCTGAAGTCGATCGCCGATCGGCGCAAGGTGGAGTATAAGCCACACCCACACAGCAACTAGCGCTGCCCCCCAGAGTGAGATGAAGCCCCAACAGAACAGTACGATCGCCACGCTTGCCAGCCACGGCAGCCCTAACCACGTCAGCGGATGCAGCCCAGTAATCCAGGACAACGCCAGTCCGTGATAACCCAGACCCCAAGCAAGCGCCAAGGCGATCGCCCGCCTATCAGCTCGGTTGCTTGTGCCCTGGTCTCCTTGACGACACCCTAAAACCAAAACCCACAGCGGTGCTAACGCTACCCATGCCAGTGGAAACAGATTGAGCGGGGCAGGAGCCAAGCCCATTAAAATGCCGCTACCAAAGGAAATTCCAAACGGCAGTAAGCTTGAAATTTTAGAGACAGAGCGATCGCGATGCAAATGGTGTGGGGCTTTAGGCATATTAACCACCATACCAAGCCCCTTGTCCTTACAGCGATACAAAGGTCTAAGAGTAGCAATCGTTCGTTAGCGCTCAGCCTACTGGTTGGCAGAAGCAAGCTTGTTGCAGGTTCCTGACTCCTGACTTCTGAATAACATTTTTCGCTACAGTCTCTAAATCGAATAGAAAAGCGGAAACGCCTTAGCTTCCTTAGGTTTTACAAACACTCGCTGCTGCGGCTTCAGGTTCAGTTCATCAAAGCGATCGCGGGTGAGATGGGCTGTCAAAACTTGACCATCATCTAGCGTCAACTCTGCCTGCACTTCCCAACCTAGATGAATGATCCGGCTGACCCTGGCTGCAACCGAAGACCCGTTGGATGTCGTTTCTACCAAAACGTCCTGGGGACGGAGAAAGACTTCTGGATGCGCTGACTCAAACCCATTACCCGCAAAAATCCGGGAGGTACTGGGCAGCACATTGACTGGACCAATAAAGCTCATGACAAACGCGGTGGCAGGATGGTCGTAAATTTCGGCAGGTGTTCCAACCTGTTCCACCTTCCCCTGGTTCATGATTACAAGCTCATCAGCGACTTCCATCGCCTCTTCCTGGTCATGGGTCACAAACACCGTCGTAACATGCACTTCATCGTGCAACCGACGCAACCAGGCACGCAAATCTTTTCGCACTTTCGCATCGAGTGCGCCAAACGGTTCATCGAGTAACAGCACGTTCGGTTCTACCGCTAAGGCTCTAGCTAGAGCAACCCGCTGCCGCTGCCCACCCGA
>JBBSHC010000394.1:0-4479 GCA_038253425.1 Leptolyngbyales cyanobacterium
GACGAAGCACTCACCCTTCAGCCCGACTTCTACCCCGCTACGCGCAGTAAGCTCTTCATGCTGCTACAAACCGGGCAACTGCTGCCTTACCTCATGGGCAGTAAAACATTGGCAAAACGAGCCAAGATAACCAACGATCTCCGTAACGTCTTTGATTCTGTGGTGAAAACGAAGTTGCCAACACTGGTGATGATTGCGCTGGTTGTGCTTTCCAGTACCCATAGCCGCACCACTGCTCTGGCGATCGCAGCCGCCTTTTTGCTCATTGCCACTGTGGGCGATTGGCTTGCCGAAGCACGACGATGAAACCTGCCACGGCATTCAAATGAAGCTATCATGCCGCTTGCGGTTGCTTTATCCCAAGGGTCATGCTGCTTCTAAATCAGTACAGACGGCTGAGTACGTAATCTGCAAGTTTCACTAGGGTTTGGCGCGAGTCAGAGGGGGGCAGATCGGCTAGATGCTCGATCGCCATGTGAGTGTGTTGCATTGCCAGATCCCGCGATCGCTTAATGCCCTGGCTATCGCGGATTAGCGTCAATGCTTGTTCGAGGTCTCCTGGTTGAGCAAATTCTCGTTCGATCAGCGCTTCGAGATAGGGCTTTTCTTCCAGCGCATATAGTACAGGTGCGGTTAAGTTGCCGCTTTTCAGGTCTGACCCGGCTGGTTTGCCCAACGCTTCTGTAGAGCCAGTGAAGTCAAGAATGTCGTCAATAATTTGAAACGCCAGCCCAAGATGCCGACCATAGTTAAACAGATCGTCTGACAGCGCCGTTGATGACTGACTCAATAACGCTGCTGCCTTGGAACTGTTGGCAATGAGGCTTGCTGTTTTGTAATAGCTTTTCGCCAAATATTCGTCGATCGACAGGCTGGTAGCAAACCGATTCAGCCCTTGCTGGATTTCGCCCTCTGCCAGATCCATAATGACCTGTGACAGCAGCTTTACAACTTCTAGATTGTCCAGGTTTGCCAGATACCAGGACGACTGGGCAAAAAGGAAATCGCCTGCCAGAACAGCAATACGGTTACCAAAGCTGCTGTGTACCGTTGGCACGCCTCGGCGCAATTCAGACTCATCTACCACGTCATCGTGAACCAGGCTGGCTGTGTGAATCATTTCGGTAATTTCCGCCAGCCGACGATGCCGCAGCGTAATCTCCTGATCTAGCATCGTGGCACGGGAAACCAGGAATACGATCGCAGGTCTAACCCGTTTTCCTTTCGCGCCAAAAAGATGTTCTGCGGCAGCATACAAAACCGGATGGCGTGCCCCAATCAGATTTTTAAGATTATCTGTCAGCACATGTAGGTCTGCTTCAACAGGAGAAAAAAGTGAAGTAGCTGAAGTCATGGATGTCCGACTCAGGCGGTATAAGGTTACGAAACTTTAAATATTCTCCATCTATCTTAAGCTAACCCACCCATCTCTAGAACATAAACCTGCTTTTTTTGCTTTTTTCTGTGACCACGGCGGCTGTCTAAAGACCTGGTAGGCAAGGCTTGAACCGTCAAAAACCGCTTGGTCAGAGCCTCTACCTTTGTGTTACTCTAGATTCTAAGAATTTCAAAAATTAGCGATCCAAACACAGCGATCAACAGCCGCTTACTCAGCCCTAAAGTGAAGTCAACAGCCGCTTACTCAGCCCTAAAGTGAAGCGATCTAGCTCTGCGTTGTCTCTGAGCACTAGAATCGCTGTTGAAGCGGAGCTAACTGCGAGTAGTCTGAACCGACTTAGGGCTTTGCGAGTTATATAGTGTATCAACAAGCCTGATTTTGACTATGCTCAACCTTCAATGCCTGAGAGTTGAGCGCTGCCGAAACTCAAGCCACTGGTACTTTATCTTCGTGTAAGCCCCTTAAGACTCGCAGTGTATCAAGCGCCGCCTCGCAGTAGACGCAAGCAAGGCTAATCAACGGGTTCTAGCGCAGCCGTTTGAGCAATCCACGGGGCAAGGATGACTTGCTCCACGATCGGTGTGCAGCCTAACCACTGTGCAGCTAATTGACTGAATGCTTGGGGAGAGCCGCTTACACCAAACCGAGTGGGTAAGGGCGCTCGCAGGTTTCTAAGCGCCAATAAATCAAGCTCTTGTGCCGCCGCCGCCACGACTGAGATGGCAGGGTCAACGAGCCGTACAGTCGGTGGCAAAATCTGTCGCAGAATGGGTGCCAGGTGCGGATAGTGGGTGCAGCCGTAGATTAGCGTATCAATTTGCTGCTGCATGAGCGGTTTCAAGTATTCTTGAGCGATCGCATAGGTGTAAGGATCATCCAGGCGATTGTGCTCAATCAGCGGCACAAATTCGGGACAGCCTACTTCCCAGACTTGGGTATTGGCATCCACCTCCAGAATGGCATGGCGATACGCGTTGCTGGCAGCCGTTGCTGGTGTGGCAATGACGCCAATCCGGCGACCCTGCTGCACTGCGGCTCTGGCTCCAGGCAAGATAAGACCCAGAATGGGAAGATCAAACTCCGATCGCACGGTTTCAAGCGCCAGAGCAGAACTGGTGTTGCACGCCATCATGACCATTTTGACGCCCTGCTGCACCATCCAGGCAAGAATTTCGCGGACGTACTGCAAGATTTGGGCAGTCGATCGAATGCCATAGGGCAAGCGGGCTGTATCGCCAAAATAAATAACGGACTCTTGCGGCAACTGCCGATACAGTTCACGCAGCACGGTCAAGCCGCCAACACCACTATCAAAAAGCCCAATGGGAGCCGAGCTATGACCTGTAGTTGACGAATGACTGCCGCTAAATTGATTGCCTGACACTCCACACACCTCCGCTTGTTACGAACATTTAACCTCTCACAACGCTCCCGCTTTGAAAAGTGGCAACAACGCGTCCAGCCTACGAGCTGCTGCTGCTAAGAGCCCCGCCCAAGATACCGTAGAATGCCACGGGCGATCGCGGTTGCCATCTGGTTGCGGTACCCGCCATCCGACAGTTTTGCAGCATCATCTCGCCCAGTCACAAAGCCGACTTCTACCAATACAGACGGCATAGATGTTTTTCGCAGTACATAGAAGCGGGCAGACCGCACTCCCCGATCTTGAATGCCTGTTGTCTCAAGCACACTTTGATGAATGATGCGAGCCAGATTCAAGCCACTCTGGTAGTAGTAGGTTTCTAGCCCATTAATATCCGGGCGACTCAAATTAATAGAGTTGGCGTGGATGCTGACAAAAGCCGTGGCATTTGCTCGTTCGGCAAGCTGAACCCGTGGCTCCAAGTCAAGATCGCGATCGTCAGGACGGGTGATGATTGCTTGCACGCCCTGTTGCTCCAGAATGGCAGCAATCTTTTGCCCAATGTCTAGCACGATACCTTTTTCTTGCAAGCCGCCAATGCCGATCGCGCCGGGGTCGGGTCCACCATGCCCTGGGTCAATAATGACAATCGGTCGCCCATTCGTTGCCCTAGGGATCATGGGGTCGGGGTAGCTTGACTGGGGTGGCAGTGGGTTGGTGCGTGGTGGCGTGGGCACGGGAATGCTGGCAACAGTTGGCGGTAGCGACACGAGCGGCGATCGATTGCGCTGAAGCTGTAATGCCAGCGATCGCTGATCGGGTTGATTAAGGTCACTAATCTGCACACCAGAGGCAGGGGTGATGAGAATAACAGCCGTATTTGCTGTTTCTTGACGTAGCCGCAGCTTGAGCACTGGGCTAGAGGCTTCCAGTTGTGGACCTTTGACGTTCTTCGCTAATTGGGCAGCATTGATGGTAATGCGGTAAGCGCCCGTTGCTCGATCCCATCCCGTCGTGTATTTCAGCGGCTGGTTTGCCCGCACCACAAGCTGTGTCTCGTTGTTTTCTAGTGCAACCGATTCGATGGTGGCAATTGCCCCCAGACGTGGAATCGAGGGCGTATTAACAGGTGGACGGCTGTCAATGGTTGCCGCGATCGCTCCCCCTGTAGGAAGCAGCACCACACCACCCAAATTGCTAGTAGTTGCCTGCCAGTCAGGGCTAGAGCTATCCACATTGAGAGTAATGCGGGCAACGGGGGGGGACGCTTGCAGTTGGTTGAGAGTAACCCGACTGACGCCCAAACGATTCACCAGCACATCCCGCTGGGCAGCCAGAGCCAGTGTAGCGCCTTGAACGTCAATCATAATCTGACGGCGATCGCTGCTGCGCCTCACATCCAGTATGGGAGAGCCGCCATTCGTCCGAATAAAGATGCCATCCGGTGTGACCTGCACACCCTGAATCTGCGTTCTAGCTCCTAATGGAACATAATTGCCAGAGACCGAACCAGAAGGGGAGCCGACAGACGCTGATCCAGATGAAGCGATCGCGCCTGATACAAGCTGCGGGGTGGGCAACTGAACAGTCCACTGACGGGCAGTGATACCGCGAAAGCGTACCTGGTTGGGGTCGATCGTGTAGCCCGGTGCCAGTTCTACAACCAGACGAGCGGTGCCGCGATCAAACTGCCCCAGCCGTATTGATCGAATTGCAC
>JBBSHC010000395.1:0-4471 GCA_038253425.1 Leptolyngbyales cyanobacterium
AGCTACAGATAGTGAGCTAGTGAGCAGATAAGCATGGAGATCAGAACACAGCGCTGTCAAACGCGCCCAACGATCGCCAAAGATGCCCTCAACTTCAGTGTAGGTAAGCGATCGTCACGCCAGCACCACCCTCTTCACGCGCGGCTAACTCATAGCGTTCAACCTGAGGATGATGCTGTAGGAAGGTCTGCACTCCCTGTCGCAGTTTGCCTGTGCCATGACCATGAATAATCCACAAGACACCACTCTTATAGGCTTGCCCGATCGCTTGCTCGATCATTGGTTCCGCATCAGCAACGCGACTACCACGAACGTCGATCGTGTTGCGTGACGTGCGAATGACGGGGGCATCAGAAGTTGAGGGTTGGGAGTCAGGTGCGGGGGAGTTGTGAGTGGCTCCTGGCTCCTGGCTTCTGGCTCCTGCTTGCTGACCGCTGACCGCTGACCGCTGACTGCTGACCGCTGACGCCTGCTTCTTAACCGCTTTTTCCCCTTCCAATGATTCCACGTCATCGAGTGGCACCGTCATTTTCATCAAGCCAAAGCGGACGGTAATTTCCTCATCATCATTTGGATTGGTCAACACCTCAGCCGTCTGACCGAGACGGGGAATGCGAACACGATCGCCCGCCTTGGGACGAAAGCCTGGTTTGGGTAGCTTAACCTGACGGGATGGCAATCGGTTAGCAGCCAATTGATTGATTGCGTCCGTTGCCTGCTGTGCAGCCTGTGCTGAAACAGGACCTTGCTGTAGCTGGCGGATGACCTGAGCGATTTCCCGTTTCGCTTGAGCGATCGCTTCCTGAACGGCTTGCTCCTGCGATCGCTGCAAGCCCTGTTCCCGCTCTTTGAGGGAGGCGGCTTTGCGCGTCAGTTCGTGATGCAGATGTTCGGCGCTCTCCAGCAGCTTTGCCGCTTCTTGAGACTTCGTTTCCTGACGGCGACGCTGTGCTTCCAGTCCAGCAATTACCTGATTGACATCTTCAGATGCTCCACCCACATAGGTTTGCGCCTGGTCCACCACTGCTGGATCCAACCCCAACCGACGGGCGATCGTCAGCGCATTCGAGCGTCCTGGGATGCCCCATAGCAACCGATAGGTCGGCGATAGCGACACATCATCAAACTCAACGGAGGCATTTTCAAAGCGATCGTCCTGGTATTTCAGCGCCTTCAATTCACCAAAGTGAGTGGTAGCAATGGTTAACCCTGCATGGTCCGCTAAGTGCTTGAGTAGAGCGATCGCCAAAGCACTACCCTCAGACGGATCGGTTCCAGCGCCCACTTCATCAAGAAGAACGAGGGAGTAGGGTGTATGGAGTTTTGAGTTTTGAGTAGCGCTTCGCGCCGCTTCGCTAGAGAGTTTTGAGTTTTGAGTTGAGATCAATCCTTGCTCGCGATCGCTCTTTGCTCCCCCCTCTGCCCCCTTGTTCTTTTCTGCTCCCTCTGCTTCCTCTGCTTCCTCTGCTCCCTCTGCCTCTCCTAGCTTCTGTCTTCTCCCTCCTGCCTCCTCTCCCTTCTCCCCCAACGCCTCCAAAATCCGACTAATCCGCCGAATATGTCCTGAAAAGGTAGAGAGACTTTGCTCTAGCGATTGTTCATCGCCGATGTCTGCCAAAACCTGATCAAACCAGGGCAACTCCACAGGTTCGCGGGCAGGCACAAATAAGCCCACCTTTGCCATCAGTACAGCCAGCCCGAAAGTTTTGAGCGTGACGGTTTTACCGCCTGTGTTGGGTCCAGTAATGGCAACAACGTGGATATGAGGCTGAATGACGAGATCGATCGGCACCACGGGGGTTCCCTGTTCGTGCTGCTGTTGCCAGATTAGAAGGGGATGACGAAGGTGACGGAGAACAATCGGGTCGGGTGTGGGGGCAGATGAGCGATCGTCGTTCCGGGTTACAAAGCGTGGGGGATTTGCTTCTAGCCAGAGACTGTACCGTGCGCGGGCGGTGGCAAGATCTAGGGTCGTAGCGATCGCCAAGAGTCTTTCCAGATCAGGTTTGACGGCAGCCACCTGATCGGTCAAGGCTTGCCGCACGGCTTCTTCTTCGGCTTGCTCTTGGCGCTGAAGCTGACGCAGTTGGTTGTTCAGGTTGACTGTAGGGTGTGGTTCGACGTACAACGTGGCACCGCTCATCGACGTGTCGTGAACGATGCCGGGAATAGCGTCTTTTTGAGGGGCTTTGACGGGAATGACAAAGCGCCCTTCGCGTTGGGTGATCAAGCTTTCCTGGATGGCGTTGGCTTTGCGCTGCAAGATGTTTTGCAGTGTGCTATAAACGCGATCGCGCAGTTGGCGTTGTTGCTCCCGAATGCCAGCCAACTTAGGCG
The DNA here is from genome assembly GCA_038253425.1 of Leptolyngbyales cyanobacterium. Taxonomy (GTDB): domain Bacteria; phylum Cyanobacteriota; class Cyanobacteriia; order Leptolyngbyales; family Leptolyngbyaceae; genus Stenomitos. The sequence continues at coordinate 2,338 of JBBSHC010000395.1, forward strand.
TTGCTCGATCGGCGACTTGTCCGCGATCGTCAATGCAACGGTGAATTTCTTGCTCCAGTTCGGGATAAGTTCGCAGTTCGGCAACCAACGCCTGTAGTACCTTCAGGTCAGGGTGGTTATCAATGACGCGCCGTAAATTGCGTGTGCCAGCCAGCGTCGTTGCGATCGCCAGCAGTTCCTCACCTGCCAGCAAGCCTCGTCGTTCTGCCCGTTCAAGGGATTCACCAATATCAGTAATGCCGTCAAACTTTAGCCCAGTACTGAGGCGGTTTTCCAGTTTGTAAACTTCTTCAGTCTGTGCCAGCAGAGTCAGCGTTTCATCCAGACCGTTAGGGATTCTAAGGCGACGGGCAGCGATCGCGCCTAATTTAGTGGCAGCGAAGGTAGCTAGGTGCTGGCAAAGCCGCGACCATTCTAAAAGTTCAAGGGTTTCAGCTTGGATCAAATGGTGTTAGTCAATCACTCTGTCCCTATTCTAAGGAGTTATGGCGGTGGCGGAATCCTCTCACGGCAGCAATCATCTCGAAAACTCCTGTTTGGCTATCGCTCTTTAACCCATAAGCTAAAAAATCTGTCAGCGGACCAAGTGAATTTTCTGGACGCTTTTAAGAGCATTTCAGCCTCTTCAGACTCCACTACAGCAGACTAAGTGAAAATAAATCTTTTTAATTACACCCAGCTACTTAAAAGATGGCTTACAGCGGTTTTCAGTTGAGTACGATACAGCTTTGAATGAGCGGTCAGCGGTTAGCGATCAGCTTTTTGCTCATCGGACTGTGGCTTATACATTTGAACATTGCTGTAAAAGTATTTTTGTCGTTCTGAGTCGAGCCGAGCGGCACGAAGAAGCTCGGCTTTCAGCGTGCAATTAAGCTGCTTCACGGCGCTGACGCTCCGTTTAGCATGACATTTTGGGGCTTCTCAGGCATTCTCTTACATTGTGAGCTAACCAGTAAAAAACTAAGTTTCCTTGTAACGCTTGCAGCGATGGCTTAGCAGGTCTCTTTTGGGGCTAGAAGGTGGGTCAACCTGTCTGAAGCAGGGGTTGATTGTGTTACGAATCGCTACAGTCTGTTGAACCTGCTTTTAACAGTGGGCAATCTGAAAAGGAGAAATGAAAGAGCAATGGTCAAGCCGCAACTGCACTTTGTAATTCGGTCGCTCATGCGTCGTCACGCGATCGCTGTGTTAAACGTCTTACCACAGTGCATTTAAACAACGTCCCGATCTCATCGCACCTTCCCAAAAACTGCCTGCTATGCATACCCTCAATCACACACTGGAAAAGAGTTTTTTGAAAGCGGATGGTCGCTACCTTAGTGCTCAGGAACTTTCACCTTTAGAACATTACGTGCAGAGTTACGCGGTGCGTTTGCATACTTACCAACAACTCCGAGATAACAGTGAAAAGTTAGTAGTTTACGCCCTTCGCAAACTGGCACAAACGCATCCTGATCTGATTCAACAGCACGGACAGCGATGCAAATATGACATGACCGAAGTGTTGCGGTACATTGCGCTATCGGTATTGCGAGACGATGAAGTCTTCTTTAAAGAGCAGATGATGTCCTGGCTCGATACGATTTTGTTGGCACATAAGAAAACAGCCTATTGCATTGTTGGGTATCGCCATCTTCAAGAAGCGATCGCTACTGCATTCCCTGCCGCTGGTGCAACCTTAATTCGTCCGTATCTCGACATTATTTTGCAATCCTTACAGTCTCACGCGTAGCGATTTTAGATGCTTTGACTAGCTTTGCTTTTAACGGTAGAAAAGAGCAATCGCTATCAGTCTTTGATGATCGCCTGACCTAACCTTCACCCTTTCTAAAATGCACTACTCATTTTTCGAGGACGCCGTATGAACTATTGCCAAACTGTTACTGTCAACCGTCACTCATCGACCAACGAACGTCAAGACGCACTCTACCAAATTTACCTACAGGTGTTAGAACGACAGCCTTACAAATTTGAGCGCAAAAAACTAGCGGGTGCAGAGAAAGACTTTCTCGCTGATAAAATCGGGGTTAAACGGTTCCTTAAAGAATTAGGTCATTCCGAGGTTTATCTCAATGCTTTTTACCACAATTCTTCCAATATGAAATTCCTGGAACTATGCTTTAAGCATTTTTTA
>JBBSHC010000396.1:0-4466 GCA_038253425.1 Leptolyngbyales cyanobacterium
GACCACTGATTCCAACGGAATTAAACTTCTCCGCTAAAACGCGTGAAACCATTGAAACCTTTCGCATGGTGCGGCGGCTCCAGCAGGAATTTGGCTCTGCTACCTGCAACACTTACGTCATCAGCATGAGCCACGAGGTCAGCGACCTGCTAGAAGTGCTGCTGTTAGCCAAAGAAGCAGGGCTGTATGACCCCGCTACTGGTATTAGTGCGCTCCATGTGGTGCCGCTGTTTGAGACCGTTGAGGATCTGCAAAAAGCGCCGTCTGTACTGAAACACCTGTTTGAGTTGCCCCTTTATCGGGCAGTGCTGGCAGGTGGCTTTGCTCAGCTAGAGGCACAGGCAGCATCGCTACAAGAAGTCATGCTGGGCTACTCCGATAGCAACAAAGACTCCGGGTTTTTAAGCAGTAGCTGGGAGATCCACAAAGCGCAGCAGGCGTTGCAGACTGTCGCTGAGACTTATAATGTAGCGCTGCGGATCTTTCACGGTCGCGGTGGCTCGGTCGGTCGCGGTGGTGGTCCCGCGTATGAGGCAATTCTGGCGCAACCGGGTCGCAGCGTGAATGGGCGGATCAAAATTACCGAGCAGGGCGAAGTGCTTGCGTCTAAATACTCTCTGCCTGAGTTAGCGCTGTACAACCTGGAAACGGTCACCACAGCCGTGATTCAGGGAAGTTTGCTCCGCACGGGCTTTGACGATATCCAGCCCTGGCACGAAATCATGGAAGAGTTGGCAGCACGATCGCGCACTCATTACCGCGCCCTTATCTATGAGCAACCAGACTTTCTCGATTTCTTCTTGCAAGTCACCCCGATCGAAGAAATTAGCCAACTCCAGATTAGCTCCCGTCCCGCTCGACGTGGGGGTGGCAAACGTGATCTAAGTGGTTTACGTGCCATTCCCTGGGTGTTTAGCTGGACACAGAGCCGCTTTCTCTTGCCTGCCTGGTACGGCATGGGTACTGCCCTCCGTGACTTTTTGACAGAGCATCCCGAAGAGCACCTGAAGCTGCTCCGCTATTTCTACTTCAAATGGCCGTTCTTCAAAATGGCGATTTCCAAGGTAGAAATGACCCTCTCAAAAGTAGATCTTCAGATCGCAGGGCATTATGTGCATGAGCTTGCCAAACCAGAAGATAAAGAACGCCTAGAGCCTGTTTACGAACAGATTGCTAACGAGTACTACCTGACCCGCGATATGGTGCTGGCGATTACGGGGCACAAGCGCTTGTTAGATGGCGATCCCGATTTACAGCGATCGGTGCAGTTGCGAAATGGCACGATCGTTCCTCTTGGCTTCTTGCAAGTATCGTTGCTCAAACGGCTACGGCAGCACAACACTGAAGCTGTTACGGGCGTGGTGCGATCGCGCTACAGCAAAGGTGAACTCCTACGGGGTGCGCTGCTGACCATTAATGGCATTGCTGCGGGGATGCGTAACACGGGCTGATGACAAGCGCTACAACGACGAGCCACAATGACAAACATAGAACTTGAACAAACGGTTAGCCGACACGATAGCGAAATTGCCGCGATTCGAGCGTCATTGACCCAAACTAGTCAGCTTTTACAGGAAACGCGTGAGCAAATGCAAACAGGTTTTGCCCACACCGAAGCCATCCAACAAGAAAACGCCTTGCAAATTGCCGCTAACTCTCAGCAGATTGCCGCTAACTCTCAGCAGATTGCCGCCAACGTTGAACAAGTTGCTGCCAATACCGCAGGTTTAGTCGAATTGCGTGGCATTCTTGCAGACTACTTGCGGGCACGATCGAATGAATCAGTTTAGTAAGTGATCGCTGTATGACCATTCAACAACCTGATTGGCTGCGTGTCGTCCTAAGCTGGGCAGCTTGCACCGTGTTTCTATTGGCGGGTTGCCAGTCACCAGCGGCGACTGCACCAGCGATTACTGCAACTCCAACAGCCACAGATGCTGTTTATCAGCAGCGATCGCCCAGCCGCGATGGCATCGGCAAATTTTACATGGGCAGGGAAATTGCTCAAGTAATGGGTCACTTGGGTGCAGGCTGGCTAGAGCGCCCCAGCCGAGAACGAGAAGAAGCGCCCCAAACCTTGATCAAAGCTCTTAACCTCAAGCCCACCGATGTCGTTGCTGATATTGGCGCGGGGACAGGCTACTTCAACTTCCGCATCAGCCCATTGGTACCCCAAGGGATGGTGCTGGCAGTCGATGTACAGCCAGAAATGCTGGCAATGATGGAGAGAACCAAGCGCGAAATGCACGTTGCAAATGTAAAAACAGTATTGGGCAGTACCACCAATCCCAACTTAAAAGATTCGTCCGTTGATCTGGCGCTTATGGTGGATGCCTATCATGAGTTTGACCATCCTAGAGAAATGATGCAGGCGATCGTCCAGGCGCTTAAACCCAACGGACGGGTTGTACTCGTTGAGTACCGGGGCGAGAATCCCTTGATCCCGATTAAACCGTTGCACAAAATGACCCAGCAACAGGTTCGCAAAGAAATGCAAGCTGTGGGGTTAACCTGGAGCGAGACAAAGGACGTGTTGCCGCAACAGCACATTCTCATTTTTAGAAAACAAGTCTAAAACGCACCTTTAGAACGCAGAACACTTAAGTGCCGTAGGGCCAGGTAGTCCACAGAAAAATTGCCACCGTCGCGATCGCCAGCACGCCCTGAATCAGATTGCCTATTAGCGAACCAACCACGATTCCCAATGCTGCCTTCGCTGCCAGCTTCAGATCCCGACGGTAGAGAAACTCACCCAATAGCGCTCCGAGCATGGGTCCGATCAAAATGCCCAATAGCGGACCACCGATCGGCAACGCAGGGAGTAGACCCAAAATGCCAACCACTAGCCCTACAACGGCACCAATCTGCCCCCATTTGCTGGCTCCCGCCTGCTTCGCCCCATAGTAAGTGGCTAGCAAGTCTACGCCAATGCCGACCAATAGCAGCACTATTGCCACAACCAACGCAATACTGACATTGCCAAAGCCGTTGACCGCTCCCCACACAAAAATCGCGATCGCAATCAAGCTAATGCCAGGAATGGCAGGTACAACGGCACCAACGATGCCAACAACCATCACAGCAACGAGTATCCAGTAAAGAGTCAGCATTGGCAGAAAGAGGTGAATAACTAAAGCACTTTGGAAGAACGAGTTTCAAGCTGAATGTTCTTGAAAATCTTGCTCAAACTAAGTCCTCTTGGCATTAGACCGTTTTTGCCTTGAGCGTTGCCACATCCTAGAGACACAATTCCCTAACTGAGAAATCACGCTATAGCCTTGCCCTTCGCCTGTCCCCTTCACTTCACCAGTTCCTGAGGCAATTCTAGCAACTGGCTCAATGTGTTTTCTAGTTTGTCTGCGATCGCGCCAATCCACGCTTCATCCTGACGGGTATAGCTGCGCGGGGCGTTTGCACCCAAAATCATGGCTCCTCGCCTGCCAAGAGGTAAACAAATTACGCCCTGCGTGTTTTCAGGCAAGTAATCAAACTCAATCCGCCCAGGATAAACGCTTAGTGCCACTAGATAAACGGGCGCTTGCTTCTCTAACACGCGCTGCAAAATGGGACCAGGATTCACGTTTCGTTGTGCTGGCAGAATGCCCCGCCGTAGCAAGATTTTGCCGTCATACCAGACGATCAGCGATCGAGTGACGGTATTGGTCAGCAGGAGATGAGACGCCCAGGCAAGCTCTGTTTTGAGCGTATCTGGAAGCGCGGGTTCAAGCTCAAAGCCTTCTTCACCAAGCAAAGTAACACTCTCAGGCGATCGAGGCTGCACCTGTTGCCAGAGCAAACCCGTTAGAATCAAAACGGCACTCACTATTACTCCCAACGCATCCGATCGCGCTTGAGCGTTCGTTAGATCAGGCGTCAAAAGACGATTTGCCAGCAGCAAACAGCCAGCCAGCCCACCCACCACGAGCGGTAGCCGTCGTAAAACTTGATTTTGATCGGATTTTGTCATTCCGTAACGCTAAAAGCCTCTATATTCATTCTATTTAGCACCGAGCCGACATGCGCTTAGCCCTGACGCTAAAACTTGAGTAGCCCTGACCAAAAAACCTGGCAAAATCAGCTATCGTTTTGAACGGTCACAGTTGTTGGACTTGGATCTCAGTCCCCCATTTTACTTCGCACCAATTTCGTTAGCACCAAGAGGGAGGCAGGGTTGCTGGAATTATTTAGCTCTGGATTGATGTCAGTGTGGTTCAATCTGGCAGGGTTAGACCGTCCAATCCACGCAGTTAGCACTACTGCTGTCAGCGCACTTTCCTGGCAGGATACGCCGTGGGTGCTTTCGCCCGGTGCGCCAGATTTAGCGACTCAGACTAGCCTTAAGCAGTATCTGAACGGGCTAACCAAGAAGGGGTTGACCGATGCCGCCCAGGGTGTGTGGCTCCAAGCGGGTACACACTTTCTTGCCAGTAATCAGGGCACAACACCATTGCCCGCTGCCTCGCTGA
>JBBSHC010000397.1:0-4461 GCA_038253425.1 Leptolyngbyales cyanobacterium
AATGGAGCGAAGCACCGGGCACCATGACAAACTCCGAACGGCGAGTCACACTCTGTTCACAGTTTCGGACGCCCCCTGGTGAAGCGCGTGCCGATTGGGTTATTTTTGCGGAAGTGGCGCGACGTTTGGGTTTTGGAAAACCCTTTACCTTTAATGGTGCGGCGGAAGTTCATGCTGAGTTTGTGCAGCTTACAAGTGGGCGTCCCTGTGATATGTCAGGCATTACGCACGATCGCCTTCGCAATGAAGGACCGCTTCAATGGCCCTGCCTCCAGGGCGAAGATGAGGGCAACATTGTACAAACTGAAAAAGGCAGATTTCGCTTTCCATCCTTCATGCGAAATCCACAAAAGCTCTCAGCCTCTCGCTTGGCAGCAAAGCGTTTGTACATCGATCGCCAGTTTCACACCCCAGATGGTCGTGCCCGCTTCGCTGCTCATCACTCTCGCGGCTTGGCAGAGCCACCCGACGCCGCCTATCCCTATGTGCTGACAACGGGCAGGTTGTATGGTCACTGGCATACCCAAACTCGCACCGGACGAGTGGATAAAATCCGCCAGATGTACGATGGTCCCTTTATTGAGATTCATCCCCGCGATGCAGCCGCACTCAGCATCGAAAACGGAACCTGGTTAGAAGTACGATCGCGCCGTGGTACTGCACGCTTTCCCGCAAAAGTGACGACTGCGATCGCACCTCGCACTGTTTTTGTACCCATGCACTGGGGCGAACTTTGGGCAAACAAAGCAGAGGCAAACGCACTCACCCATCCTGAATCCTGCCCAGATTCACGTCAGCCTGAGTTGAAAGCCTGTGCCGTTCAGTTAGTACCCATTGCACCAGAAAGTTATCCATCGGGAACCGTTCCTACGGCTGAGGGCGTAAGTCAACTGTTACCACCACTATCTGTTTAAGGAACGCGGCTGTTTAAGCCTGTGAGCTTTGCTGCCAAAGTTTTTCGAGCCGCTCAATTTGTGCGTCAATCGTAGCCTGGTGCCGATCGTGCAGAAAGATGCTAAGACCCAAGCCAACGGGCATCACAACGTAAATCAGTCCTAACAGAAGGTCTGTAAGGTGTTCCATTTGCACGTTGCTCAGCGGTTGCGGTAAGGCAACTTTTGTAGTTTCTTGCGCTGCTTGATTGTGTTCTCCATCAAACTTTAACGCAGGGCTTTCAGGATTACACATTGAACCGTGAGCATCAGCCGTGCAGATCAAATGTGGTGTGATGGTTTTTGAGGTCGATTGCCCAATACGTTGAGTCGTTGAAGATTGAGCAACCGCAGGTTGAGCGATAGAAGCGGCTGTGATCGTCATCATGCCTACCAAGGCAAAGCAACTGATCGCTAACGGTCTAAATTTGCGCTCGATCACGCCTTGCACACCAAACTTGTTGCCTGCTCCTCGGTTAGGCGCACGATCGAAAGATTTTTGTACTAAACCTGAAATCATTTCTTTAAGACCAGCTTTGAAATCAAACTTTCTGTATCTAATACTACTATTTTCCCTTTTTTTGATCAAGCTTTCTTCAGTTTGCTGGTAAAACTGAAGGGCACGATCGCGTCATCGTCTGAACTAGCGCTGACTTTACGTTGTAGTAGATAGTTTTAGAGGGAGATGATAGCCTTGATGCGATCGCGGCAATGTCTTAATTTCGTGACAAAGTATGCGATCAATGCGATTACAGCACGATGTCGTTTTAGTAATGAAGCTACTAACCCGAGTGGAAACTGTGCTGAGCGAAGCCAAAACACTCCGCTAATATTGGCTTGAGCGGATTTGAAGCCCGTCACGCTGGGACAGTTTTTTACGGCTGGGTTAATGAGTCGCCGCTGAATCAATGTAATTAGTCGCTTAAAACACCAAAAAATAGCTCTGTCAGTTTTGGATTCTCTGCATCAACGTACCCTTTTTGTCAGCATTAATGCTCTTTTGGTTCGATGCCAAAGCCATCTTTCATTACCTTTTGAGTCATGACATTTGGCGAGTCGAACAAAAAAGTAGGTGTTCTAATGCCAAAACTCTAAGTGATTTCAAAAAGTTAGACGTTTTACTTTTTTGGCTTTTTAGTTCTACAAAAATCTTGGTATGCCTTTCACCCGTGGTTAATGCGCGATCGACATTTTTTGGATGACAATCATGCAAGCTTTGACTCTAAAAGTTACAGTCAATACATTTATAAATGCTTGCAAAATTTAACTTAAGGCGTACAAGCTTCGTAGAATTGTACTTCTGGAGTAAAGCTATCATGGCTGGATTATGGTCCTTCACGGGCAGGTATAAAATCCTGCACATGACTTGGTTTGCCTTTTTCCTTACCTTCGTTATTTGGTTTAACTTTGCACCCCTGGCAACGGCTGCTAAAGCTGATTTGGGTTTAACTGATCCGCAAATGCGGACGCTTGCTATTTGCAATGTGGCGCTAACAGTGCCAGCCCGCATTATTATTGGCATGATTTTGGATCGGTTTGGACCGCGGCTTACTTATTCTTGCTTGCTGGTGTATGCGGCATTCCCATGTATTGCGTTTGCATTGGCACAAAACTTCCAGCAGATGGTCTATGCTCGCTTGGCTTTGAGCGTTGTGGGCTGCGGTTTTGTCATTGGCATTCGTATGGTAGCAGAGTGGTTTGATACCAAAGATATTGGTCTGGCAGAAGGTATTTATGGCGGTTGGGGCAACTTTGGGTCGGCAGGTGCCGCCTTTACATTGCCTTCGATCGCGGTAGGTTTAGGGTTTTTGGCAACTGGACAGATCAACTGGCGATTGGCGATCGCGCTCACGGGCATTGCAGCAGCCATTTATGGTGTGATCTACTACTTTAATGTCAGCGACACACCTCCCGGCAAGGTGTATCAGCGTCCGCCTAGCAGTGCTGGGATGGAGGTCACAACTCGACGTGATTTCTGGTTCTTATTGGCAATGAACTTGCCTCTAGTAGGTGTGTTGGGCTTAATTGCCTGGCGGTTGACTAAAGTGAAGTTCATCGATAATACAGCGCTCCTGGTCATTGGGGTCTTTCTAGTCTGTCTCTATCTTTATCAGGCATACAACATTTGGCAGGCAAACAAGCCCCTCATGACTGGCAAAAAGCGCTATGCCTCCGAAGAGCGCTATAGATTTTCTCAAGTCGCCAATCTTGAACTCGCGTATGTGGCATGTTTTGGTTCAGAGCTTGCTGTTGTCTCAATGCTGCCGACGTACTTTCAGCGTGGGTTTGGTCTTACAGCAGCGGTTGCAGGAGCCGTTGCAGGTATGTATGCGTTTATGAACATTGTGGCTCGTCCCGGTGGGGGCTTGATTTCCGACAAAATTGGCAGTCGTAAATGGACTTTAGCTGCTACCATCGGCGGCACAGGCATCGCTTATCTGCTGTTCAGCCTGTTAGGGCAAGGTCTTCCCATCCTTTTTGTGGTGCTGATGACCATGCTGGCATCTTTCTTTGTCATGGCAGCGGAAGGCGCAACCTACGCGATCGTTCCCCTAGTAAAGCCTCGGATTACTGGGCAGGTCGCTGGCAATGTAGGAGCCTACGGCAACGTTGGGGCAGTCGTTTACCTGACGGTTTATAGCCTCTTACCGGAAGGCGTAGTGGGCGATAAACTATTTTTTCAGATGTTGGGCTGTGTAGCTCTCATCGCAGCGTTTGTGATTGCTTTTACGCTCAAAGAAGTGGCAGGTTCTCATGAGGCTGAAGCGCCAAAACTCATTCCGGTGGAGCAGAGCGATCGCCGTTGAAGTCTGGGCGTGATGGCGTAGATGACGGTTCTGATTGGAAGCCTCAGCAGCTTTCGTTCATGTTGCAATGATTTGCTTCTTGTGCATACGGTCTCGACTTCTACCTCCACAGATCGCTCTGCAAACGATACTCCCTCGTTCGATACTATTCATTCAGAAGCCTTATGGTCTCTACGTCTTCATCCGATCGTGATGCGGCTACGTCTGAAATGCCGTCTGAAGACGGTTCCAATGAACTGAGCTATCAGCAATTAATCCTTTGTGCGGCATTGATTGGAATCGCAGGAGGGCTGGTGGCAACGGCTTACTATGACGTCTTAGAAGCGTGCCTGCATGTCACCTGGCACACAATACCTGATTGGTTAGCGCCTTTGTTGCCAGCGTGGTTTCCAGTTTGGCATTATGTGTGGATTGCCACGACGATCGGCGGGTTTTGCGTTGGGTTGACGCTGCACTTTATGGGCTTACCCGGTGAGGTGTCGATGGTTGTTGATAAAGTGCATGATCCAGGGCGAATTGAGGTGAAACAAACGCCAGCCATGATTGTGGCATCGCTCTTCTCAATCACGGCTGGCGGTAGCGCTGGACCCGAAGCCCCACTGGTGCAAATTTTAGGCAGCTTCGGCGGTTGGCTGGGCAGCAAGCTGCGTCTCACCCTGGTCAATACTCGCGTTTTAACATTTTGCGGGATGAGTGCGGCGCTGGGTGCATTTTTTGGTGCG
>JBBSHC010000398.1:0-4459 GCA_038253425.1 Leptolyngbyales cyanobacterium
AACACGCGCACCGTAACCCCCAAAAGTAATTGATCGTTCGCGCCTGGGCGATAGCAGTCGCGACTTTAACAGGTTTCTAAAACCCCATACCTAAATTTCCCCTGTTAAGCCTATCAGTAAGACTGCTGCTGCTGCCACCCAAAACTGTTTTAGTTGCACCCCCACGATTGATGAAGCACGTTAGGATGTCGTCTGTAAGCTCCTTCCTCAGATTTATGAACGTTCTCACTCAAGTGCTACATCTCATTGGTTCTGGTGCAGCAGCGTACATTACTGCCCGAAACATGCGAGACCCCAAAACACGTCCCAATACGTTGGCGAGTCTGCAACTGGCAGAATCTGGTTCTGTCCCCTTTTTAGAAGCGCTCCGCGATCGCGCTGCGGCTGAAGGCGATACTTGGCTAGCCGAGCGGTTAACGCATCACGCTAACGACGAACGTCGTCATGGGCAAATTTTCGCCAACGCTTTGAAGCAACTGAATAAGCAGGTGATTGACTTCAAAAACATGCCCAAGCCAGCAGACAAAGCGGGTGAGACAAAGCGCAATCCGTTTTTTGATGCTTATTTTGAAGGTTACACTCAGGCAGAGCTAAAACCAGCAGCGATCGATTGGATTACGTTTCTCGCAAGCACCTACATTCTAGAACTCGACGCCAGCAAGGATTTTGTGAGAATGGCAAATGTCTTGCCAGAGGAGGAACCCAGCAGCGCCAATCTCAAGAAAGGGATGCTCAGCGTTGCCAGTGATGAAACCAGACATGCTGCCTATCTACGAAAAGCACTAGAGCGACGTTTGGCGGCTGGCGCAGTGGATGCTGTGATTGATACCTGGCGCACCCGTAAGGTGAACGCTTTGCTAGCAATGGTAAGCAATTTCATTCAAAAGAGCGGCAAAACTCCGTCTCTTGTCCAGGAAGGAATGCCGTCTGAGATGTCTGAGGCTGCTGCGGAACGGGAGCGGGTGGGAGTGGGGAATGGGGTTTGAAGGTAAAAGGCAAAAGGCAAAAGGTAAAAGGTAGAAGGTAGAAGGTAGAAGGCAAAAGGCAAAAGTAAATCAAAACGCTCTAGCACAGCGGTGCAATGCGCTGCTTCAAACTCAACGCTCTGGCAAGAGTTTAGAATCTCTCCTGATTCCTGAAAGCCAGTCTTTGTAGGCATCACGCTAGAATGTCAAAGGTAATTTTGGTCTGCCTGACGATGCAAGCTTCTTCCGTTTCTCTGCCCAAGCCGGGTCAGTATTGGCAATGGCAGCAACAACCCGTTTACTATGTCAAAGCTGGGACTCGGCAGGCGCACCGTCCTCCCCTACTTTTGATTCATGGTTTTGGTGCTTCTACTGATCACTGGCGTAAAACGATCGCTGGCTTAAGTAGTGAGTTTGAAGTTTGGGCGATCGATCTTCTAGGGTTCGGGCGATCGGCAAAGCCTGACTGGAAATACAGCGGCAACCTGTGGCGTGATCAACTTCACGACTTTATTACGCAGGTGATTGGTCAGCCCGTCGTTTTGGTCGGAAATTCGTTGGGAGGCTACGCCGCCCTTTGTGTTGCCGCGCAACGTCCCCAGTCAGCAGCAGGGCTGGTACTCGTCAACAGCGCAGGACCCTTTACGGACATCCAGGGCACCACCAAACCCGATCCAGTACGCGAGGTCATGGGCAAAGTTGTCCAGACCCTGTTTCGTCAGGATTGGGCAAGTTTTCTTCTCTTTCAGTACATCCGTCAGAAGGCACTGATCCGCAAAACTTTAGAAAAAGTCTATTTAGATCAAACGGCTGTTACAGAACAGCTTGTGGATGAAATCTATCAGCCCTCTTGTGATCCTGGTGCGCCCAAGGTTTTCGCTTCGGTTTTTCGTACCCCTCAAGGCGAAACGGTCGATGTGCTGCTGGGTCAGCTTACCTGTCCGCTGCTCATGCTGTGGGGTGAAGCCGATCCCTGGATCAACGCGCGCGATCGCGGCGCAAAGTTTCGTCAGTACCATCCCCAGCTCACCGAGTACTATCTGCGGGCGGGGCACTGTCCCCATGACGAGATTCCCGATCAGGTGAATGAATTGCTGCGATCGTGGATCACCACTGCACTCTAGCTAATGCCTCCTTGCCTGTTCTTATCTAACCAGCACCTCAGTTTTTGATCCCGGTACTGGCAATACCCTGGATAAACTGACGCTGACCAACGAGAAACAGCAACACGACCGGGAGCGTGGCAATTACTACTGCCGCCATTAACAATGACCAATTATTCGTAAACTGCTCCTGAAACTCTGCCAGGGCTAATTGCACCGTGCGTAATTCGGGTCGCGTTGTAAAGACTAGCGGCTTGAATAAGTCATTCCACTCACCAATAAACGTGAAGAGAAACAGCGTTACGAGGGCAGGTCGCGCCAGGGGAAACAGCACTCGCCAGAGAATCTGAAGTCGATTCGCCCCGTCGATCGCCGCCGCCTCTTCTAACTCCACAGGAATGGTTTGAAAGTACTGCCTTAAAAGGAAAATGCCAAAGCCATTGGCAACCGTTGGCAAAATCAACGCGGCATAAGTGTTGAGCAAGTGCCCCCACTTCAACACCAGGAAAATGGGAATCACCAACATTTGAAAGGGGATGACCAATGTTGCCAAGACAGCAAGTAAGATCGTTTTTCTACCGCGAAACTTCAATCTTGCCAGCGCATAACCAGCCAACGTAGCCGTCAAAATTTGTCCCGCAGTCACAGCGATCGCGACGAGTGTAGAATTAGCAAACGCTAACAAAAACTGCCCCTGCAACCAGGCTTGACGGTAGTTTTGCCAGGACAAACCAACAAGTGTCTTTCCCAAAAGGCTACGGGACGGCAAAAAAGAAGCAACAACAACAATGCCCAGTGGTAGCAACACGAACCCAGCCGTAACGATCAGCAGTATGAGGCTGATTGCCGACAGCCACCCCCTCAAATTGTCTTGCGGTACAGCTTGACTGCGATCGTGCTGTTTTTGTGCCATAACTGCGATCGACAGAGCGCCTAAAGGACTGATTGAAGCTCATATTGAAAATAAATTTACCGCTCTAGAAAGCTTAGAGCTTACACTTTGGGTTCTGTAGAGGGGAGATCCGTAGAAGGGGCTACGATCGACGTCAGCTATGCAATGCAACCGTTGCTTCCAGTATAAATTGCAGCCTTACCTTGTTCTAGTCCTGGTAGGTTCAACGTCCGGTCGTGGTTTCTTTCAAGCGTGCAGAGAGTACCCGTACTTGTTTGCGAAGAGGCAAAATTTCTATCAGCAGGATTCTACACTGTTATGCTCACTATCTGGAACCGAATCTTCCCATAAGTAGTCGATCCCTTACAGGAAAGAGCTAAAGTGATACAAGCACGAAGTTTAAATTTCGTTGCTTTATCAACTTCCCTACCTTCATCGTCCCAACGCCGAGTGCGTATCGGCAGCATTCCTGAGGAGACAATAGACCTATGCCGCAGCTTGAGGCTAGTGCAGCAATCGACTTTCATAGTGAAATCTACAAAGACGCCTACAGCCGGATTAATGCGATCGTAATCGAGGGTGAGCAGGAAGCAAACGAAAACTATATCAGCCTTGCTGAACTACTCCCAGACAGTAAAGAACAGTTGCTCAGCTTGGCGAAAATGGAGAATCGCCACAAAAAGGGCTTTGAAGCGTGCGGACGTAACCTCAAAGTGACGCCTGACTTAGAATTTGCCCGCCAATTCTTTTCTGGCTTGCACGAAAACTTTCAGGTTGCCGCTGCTCAAAATAATGTCGTGACCTGCTTATTAATCCAGTCACTCATCATCGAATGCTTTGCGATCGCGGCGTACAACATCTATATTCCTGTTGCAGATGACTTTGCTCGCAAAATCACTGAAGGCGTCGTCAAAGATGAATACAGCCATCTCAACTTTGGCGAAGAGTGGTTGAAAGCTAACTTTGAGACTGCTAAAGCAGAGTTGGAAACTGCTAATCGTCAGAACCTACCGCTTGTTTGGCAAATGCTGAACAAGGTTGAAAAAGACGCATATGTTCTGGGCATGGAGAAAGAATCCCTCATTGAAGACTTCATGATTCAATACGGTGAAGCGTTGGAAAATATTGGATTTAGCACTCGCGAAATTATGCGAATGTCTGCGCTTGGTCTTTCCGCTGCCTAACAGCCATAGAAAGCGAAAAATAAGTGGTACTGACGCATTGTCGTCGCTTGCTGAAGCGCGTTCTGCCAATAATTCTGCTTACCTGATTTAAAGGCTAGTCAGGATAAGCAATCTTCTCAGGCAAATTTGCGAAACTCCAGCTAATTCGCGGTTTTGCTAGCGATCGTCACTCTCATCAGTGCCACTTCTTGCTCTCATAACCATTTCAAATGGTTGTTTCTTCCCCTGAAGAGCAGATTAGTATCTTTGAGCACTATCCCTTAGTGCCCTTTGGAGTTTGCTCATCATAAATCATTTCTTTCCATCAAAATTCTT
>JBBSHC010000399.1:0-4447 GCA_038253425.1 Leptolyngbyales cyanobacterium
ACGAAGAATTAATGCAGTCCAGTCCTCTGTATGGTGTGATTTTGGAGTCGCAGGTGAAGCGATCGACTAACGCACCCATCCTTTCGTAGGCATAACTAACGCTGTGCCTAGGTGTTCTAGGCGTTGCTGCGAGATATGAATCGCAAAATCTGCCCTCCTAGCCCTCTCCTTAGCGAATGGAGTTTTAGCTTTTTTCTCCCTGGGGGGAAGGGGTGGGGATGATGGGGCAATCGTACTTTCATTCAGCAACGCCGATGTTCTGCATCGATCGCGGCGATCGCACTGACAGCAAGGTTCAAATGTCTAAGTCACAGTCCGATGAGCAAAACCCGATCGCTGAACGCTAACCGCTGAATGCTTACCCCAGGTTGTTTTGTACTCAACCGAAAGCTACTGTAATGCAGGTCTAGCACATAAACGCTCCCAGCATTGTCACAAATGTCTACAGATAGAAGGAGTCTTTACACGCGATTATTCTCTTCAATGAAGTCATCAAGACCCTAGATTCAGATCATGTGATGTCTCCAATGCAAAGAACCCCTGTTACTAACCGACCTTCAGAACGCCAGATTACTCGAAAAAATCTACTCTCCAGTTTGCTCATTGGGTTTGTACTTGGTGTTGTTGCTGGCACACCCATCGGCTGGTTTACGCATCGCATTTATGCTCAACAACGCACCGCTCAAGTCTTGCTTTGCCGGCAGCAGAGTTTTGGTTTGGCTGAAGCCGATCTGCAAGCGCGCTGCGGTACGCCTTATTGAGCAGTGAGAAGGTTTTGGAGCCGAAGCTTAACCCCGACGCTCCAGGATTCGACTTCTCATCAGAACATACAACGTAAATAAAAAGCCCGTGACGAGGATTGAACTCGTGACCTCACCCTTACCAAGGGTGTGCTCTACCACTGAGCCACACGGGCAAACGAAGGAAAAAGGAAAAATTTAGAAGAAAAAAGAAATTAAATTGTCTTTTACCTTTTGCCTTTTTACTTTTACCTTTCATCGTGGATGGGCCGGGCTGGATTTGAACCAGCGTAGGCGTAGCCAGCGGATTTACAGTCCGCCCCCATTAACCGCTCGGGCACCGACCCGCTTGTTCCACGAGTATAGATGTTAGCACAAGAGCGTACCTCATTCTAACAATTCATAATTTTGTGATGCTGGTTGGCGAGGCAATGGCGATCTCGCCCTGCTAGAACGTGGATCGGGCATGTAGGGAGAGGAGCGATCGTTGAGGCAAGGGAGACTCTTTGCAGACGACTCTTTAAAATCGGTGGCGAATGTGCAAACGTTCACTATAATCAACGCCATCTGCACTTTGTCGTTGCCGTTATCGTCACTCCTTCTACCGCATGACCTTCATCTCTATCACTTACGGGCTGTTTCTGCTGAGCGTGATTGGCATTTACTGGTCTGTTCAGCAGTCATGGCTGCGTCTGTGGACACTTTTGGCAGCCAGCATTGTTTTCTACTCTTCCTTGCAGGTGCAGTACATTCCGCTGTTGTTGGCGGGAACGTGGGTGACGTTTCAACTGGGACAGGCGCTTGCGGTGCCACCTAACTGGCGCAATGATGATTGGCAGTTTGCCCAGCAAGACTGGAATCAGCGGCGCTTGAAGTTGCTGTGGCTGGGAATTGTGGTGAATGTGCTGCTGCTGGTGAGCTTTAAGTATGTGCCCTTTCTGTTAGCGATCGTGGGTGGCTTGATTGGCAATACGGCGTTACAAGAGGGTGCGGTCTGGGCGAAAGCGAGTTTAATTGTGCCGTTGGGGTTGAGTTTTTTCTGCTTTGAGAGCATTGCTTATTTGGTGGATGTTTATCGAGGGGCACCGGCGGCACAGCAGTTCCTTTCGTTCTCTGCCTATAAGCTCTTTTTTGCCAAGCTGATTAGTGGTCCCATTACTCGCTACCATCCGTTGATGGGGCAGGTGCAAACGCAAACGTTTCCGACGATCGATCGCCTGGTGGAAGGGTTGTGGTTGATTGCCTGTGGCGCTGTGAAGAAAGGGTTACTGGCAGATAATCTGGGTGTGCTGGTTGATTTGAGCTTTCAAAACCTACAGCGGGCAGGCAGCGGCGATTTGTGGCTGGCAACGGTTGCCTATGGGTTGCAGCTCTATTTAGACTTCAGCGGCTATGTTGACATGGCGCGGGGTAGCGCGGTGCTACTGGGTTTTGACCTGCCGCAAAACTTTGACTTTCCCTATTTCAGCACGAGTATTGCCGACTTTTGGCGACGCTGGCATATGACGCTGGGCGATTGGCTGCGAAACTATCTCTATTTCCCGTTGGGTGGGTCGCGTCAGGGGTTGCTACGGACCTGCTTGAATTTGATGATTATCATGGCGATCGCGGGTCTCTGGCATGGCGCTGCCTGGGGCTTTGTCATTTGGGGGGTGCTGCATGGTGTGGCACTGGTGGTGCATCGCTTGACGGATGCGGTGTCAAACCGTTTTGAGTGGCTCCAACGGGTATGGCAGAGCTTGCCTGGTGTTGTATTGGCGTGGCTGTTGACGCAAAGTATGGTGTTTACTACCTGGATCTTCTTTCGGTTGCCAGATTTGAAAAATTCCTGGCTGGTGGTGCAGCGGTTGGTAGGTCATACCGCCGATGCTCAGTTTGCTCAAAAGGTTTATCTCGAAGCGATCGGGTTAGGAGCCTTGCAAATCGCTCTTTTGCTCTGGGCGCTGTTTGTTTTGATGGGCGTTGCTTACTTGTTCGATCGAGTCTTCAAAGTGCAACTCAACTGGCCCGTCAAGCTGATGCTGGTACCTGCGTGCCTCTTTGCCGTTTGGCTCTTGGCTCCTCAAGGTGCTCTGCCCTACATTTACTTTGATTTCTAGTACTTTGATTGCTAATTGGCAGGCGCATCGACCTGAAAAGGCTGATCGCTGACCGCTTTCATTGACTTTCTTGATCACTTCTGATCGCCTCATCAATCGCCCTTGCTCTGCTGAAGTTGGGCGAGAAAAGATTGGGTTGTGAGGGTGGGTTGCTCGGCGTGCATGATGGCGCGGACGATCGCGACTCGTTCAACGCTGGCAGCGAGGACGTCGTGCAGGTTATTGGTATCAATGCCGCCGATCGCAAACCAGGGCAGGGTGGCATGAGCCGCAGCGTAATGCACGTAATCAAACCCGGCGGCAGGTCTACCTGCTTTGGTCGGCGTTTCGTAGACGGGACCCACGCCCACATAGTCAGCTCCTTCCTGGATAGCGCGATGCAGGTCATCAGGGCAGTGGGTTGAGCGACCGATCAGACGTTGTGCGCCGAGTAGCTGTCGTGCCAGCGCGATCGGAAGATCTTGCTGCCCTAAATGAACACCATCGGCATCAACTGCGATCGCCAGATCGACGCGATCGTTCACGATGAACAGGGCACCATAGCGACGGCACATCTGACAGAGTTTTTTAGCGTTGTTTAGCCGTACAGCATCATCAGCCGTTTTGTCGCGGTACTGCACTAGCGTTAACCCACCTTGAAGGGCAGCTTCAACAGTGGCGAACAGGTTTTCAGTTGGAGATGTCACCAGATAAAGGCGCGATTGCGAGAGGCGTTGATGCCGTTGGTAAGTGGTTAATTTGCTCTCCAGAGTATAAACCTGATAGCGCATTTGTTTGCAGGCAGATGCCATGTCTGCGTTATAAACTTTGCCGTATTCCTCTAGCACTCGCAGGGCTTCTTGAACGCGACAGAGATTGGCTTGCAATACCTGCTGAAGGCTCGATCGCTGTGCTTCCTGGGGATGGGTAAGCATTGTTCCCGCGTCTCCGGGGGTATCGCGCGCGGCACGTAGATCGGGGGTATGCCAGTGCGCCAACTCCTGTCGTAGGTGTTTACATTCATCGGTCAGTGCAGCATCATCTAGCCCAAAACGGCACCACTCTTCGATCGCTCTCAATCCTTCACGGGCACGGTCTAAGTTGGCATCTAAAATGCGGCAGAGTGCTAACTGCACAAACCGAACCTGGCTATTGGCATCCATAAAAAGTACCGATTAATTCTTTATCTTAGGCGACTGGAGAAAGGATAAAGGATGAGGGCTAAAGGCTAAAGGGGCAAGAAGGAAAATCGCCGCAAAAATAGTAGAGAACGCTGCTTAAGAATGGAAATTAATAAGATTCACAAATTGGGTAGGTGCAGGTTTAACGGTTCAACCAACAGCCGCGTAGCCATAGCTATAAACCCGCCCCTACAGTTGGCTATTGGAGATTTAATGCACACCCTCAAAATTATGTGTTTCAAATTTGAAGGTATGGAGTAAAGTTGACCAGAGTTCATCGCAATCTTCGTTCAGGCTCAACTGCAATGGCGCATTTGAGTCAGGTTTTTATTGGTTTTAATGGTCGCTCAGGGGCAAAAAGCCCTTAAGTTTTGCCTCTGCCAACGACAATTATGCTCTCACCTATTCAGAACATTCCGCTTCTTAACCTTGCTTTTGAAAAATTCAT
>JBBSHC010000400.1:0-4443 GCA_038253425.1 Leptolyngbyales cyanobacterium
CGGCAGTGGGGACACTGAATCTCCGGACCAAAGATGGGATATTGTAAACCGGGGTTGATCATTAAGGGCGGCTATGCCTGTTTTTTATGCGTCACTGCCAGTGGCTTTATTATACTCCTTAGGTAATTACCTCCCCTACAGGCAATTGCACGAGTTCTTGATTTGCGATCGCAATGATGTCTGAATTGAGGTGCATGAATTGAGCGGTAACTTCTTACAACAGTCGTCCTTACAACAGTCGTCCGCTTGGGCGGAGCCAGATCTTTCGCAAGCGGCGTTTGTGGCAGCGAATGCGACGGTAATTGGGCAGGTCACGATCGCGGCTGGTGCGAGTGTATGGTATACCGCTGTGGTGCGCGGTGACATTGAGCGGATTGTCATTGGTGAACGGACTAACATTCAAGATGGCGCGATTTTGCATGGCGATCCAGGGCAACCAACGATTTTAGAGCAGGATGTGACGGTTGGGCATCGCGCTGTCATCCATAGCGCCTATATTGAGCAGGGCTGCCTCATTGGGATTGGCGCGATCGTGCTGGATGGTGTGCGAGTGGGTACGGGCAGCATTGTTGGCGCGGGAGCAGTGGTGACAAAAGATGTTCCGGCGCGATCGCTGGTGGTGGGCATTCCTGGCAAGGTGGTGCGGCAGTTGTCAGAAGCAGAAGCAGAATCACTCATTGACCATGCTAAACGTTACGAAATGTTAGCCCTTGTTCACGCTGGTAAGGGTACTGATCTGGGATTTGTAGCCGAGGGCTAGGAAAACGTGGCTCTTTGGGTTAAAAATGGAATATGAGAATCATTCAAGAATCTTTAAATGAGAGGCTCCAGACATGGACATTGATCTACGCATAGCTGTCGTTCTACTTCCCCTGCTTGCTGCTGGTGGCTGGGCAGTGTTCAACATTGGTCAGGCTGCCCTCAAGCAGTTTCAAGGGTTCAATTCCAAGAGCTAGTTTTAGCTTGACGGTTGTACTGTCATCACGAAGACTGCCCTAACGAGGTCGATTGCGTTCTGTTAAAGAGGGCGATCGACCTTCTACCACCGGAAACTCCCATCTCTTGTCACAATGGGAATTGTAGTTGCTAACACCAAATTCCTGTGGTTACTGTAACGGTTGAACAGATTCTCGATCGCGCCTTGGCGGGGCATGATTTGTCGTGCGAAGACGGAGTGATGCTACTCAAACAGCGATCGCCGAATGCGATCGCCCAAGTCCGTGCGACGGCTGACCAGCTTCGTCAACAGCAGACTGGCGATACCGTTACTTATGTCATTAACCGCAACATCAATTTTACGAACATCTGTGAGCAGCACTGTAGCTTCTGTGCCTTTCGACGCGATGAAGGGGATGACGGCGCTTACTGGCTGGATCTGGGGCAAATGCTGGAGAAGGCAGCGGATGCAGTAGAGCGAGGTGCGACTGAGCTTTGTATGCAGGGCGGTTTGAACCCTAAAGCAACGCTGAATGGTGCCTTGTTGCCCTATTACTTGCGGATCGTCACAACACTGAAAGACAAATTTCCGCAACTGCATTTGCACGCGTTTTCACCGCAAGAGGTGCAGTTTATTGCCAGAGCAGACGGGCTGAGCTATGCCGGGGTGATTGCGGCGCTAAGGGATGCGGGCGTTGATTCTCTACCGGGAACTGCTGCTGAAGTGTTAGATGACGATGTGCGACGGGTGCTATGTCCTGAAAAAATTGATACGGCAACCTGGTTAGAAATCGTCGGCATTGCCCATCAGCAAGGGTTGCACACAACGAGTACGATGCTGTCTGGGCATATTGAGACGCCTGAACAGCAAGTGCGCCATCTAGAATTGCTGCGATCGCTCCAGAAAACATCGCTTGCAAACGGCTATCCCGGCATCACAGAATTCATTTTGCTGCCGTTTGTGGGGCAGGAAGCGCCCAAGCCACTACGTCGTCGAGTCGGTCGTGATCAGCCAATTCTTGAAGATGCGTTGCTGCTTATGGCAGTTGCTCGTCTTTTTCTGGGGCGTTGGATTCCGAACCATCAACCGAGTTGGGTCAAATTGGGGTTGGCTGGCGCAACGGAAGCTCTCACCTGGGGCTGCAATGACATTGGCGGCACCCTGATGGAAGAACACATCACCACAATGGCAGGCGCACAGGGCGGCACCTGTATGGAAGTGGAGACGCTACAGGCAGCGATCGCCTCACTCGGACGTCCTTACCAGCAGCGCGACACGCTCTACGGCAGCGTTAGTTTTGTTGGTTGTTAGAAATTGGTCGTTGAACTCTAAAGCCTAAGACAGAATTAGATCGTTTAGTAATCACAGCCTTCCTTCTCTCGTCCTGATCCCCTGCTCTCATCGCTCTACGCACACTCGTCTCTTCTAACTTCTACAACTTTCACATAATCTCTTTCCTGTTCTACCGCCAGGTTTGCTAAAGTGGCAGGGGCATTGCTTGTGCTGTCTAGTTAGGAAAGCCCTGTCCTCATGATCAAGAAAAAGAGAACGCCGTCCTTATTGCTAACTCTGGGCGCTGCTGTTTTGCTCATTGGTGGGGGTGGTGCCGCTTACTGGATATTGACCCAACGGGGTGTGGTACCAGGGGAGTTGCCGGTTGGCGCGGAAGTCGTTCCGCAGGATGCGCTGATGGCGATTTCTGTCTCTACCGACCCTGGGCAGTGGGAGCATTTGCGCGAGTTTGGCACACCTCAAAGTCAGGCTGCTTTTGACAAGAATTTGGCACAACTGCGCGATCGCCTGCTGACTGCCAACGGCTACGACTACGCAAAAGACGTACAGCCCTGGATTGGGAAGGAAGTAACCGTTGCGTTTTTGCCGCCATCCCCAGCCTCTACACCCACTGCGCCAAATGCACCAACAGCACAGCAGCAAGCAACGGTGATGGTTCTGCCCATTCAAAATCAGTTGCAGGCGAAGCAGCTTTTAGAAAAGCCTAAACAGCCGACGACAGGTAAGCTAGTCGATCGCACCTACAAAGGTTTCCAAATTCGCGAATCGCAAGGCGCGGCTACACAGAACTATTCTGCCACCGTTTTGGATGGTAAGTTTTTGGTCGTGACCACCGATCCAAAAGCAACCGATCGAGCGATCGATACTTATAAAAAAGAGGGGGCGGCGCTGTCCGCGACTCCAGGTTACAGTCAAGCAATTGGCAAAATTCAATCGGCACAATCCTTTGGCAAACTTTACGTCAATTTACCCGCCGCCGCCGCCATAACCTCAGCCAATGCAGGGCGATCGGCATCGCCCCAAAGTTTGGCGCAAGTGCAACAAATCCAGGGATTGGCGGCGACAGCAACCTTACAGCCGGAAGGCATTCAGTTTAAGAGCATTTCCTGGCTGAAGCCTGATAGCCAGCGCAAGTATGAGGTGCAAAACACGGCTAAAATCATGCCGAGTCGTCTCCCTGCCGAAACACTGATCATGGCGTCAGGTGGCAACTTAAAGCGGTTCTGGCAGGATTACAATCAGGGCGCTGCAACCAACCCGCTTTCACCGCTGAAGCCTGAAGATTTGCGTAACGGGTTGAAGTCTACGGTTGGTCTTGATCTGGATCAAGATTTGCTTGCCTGGATGGATGGCGAATTTTCGCTGTCTTTGGTTGCAGCACCAGAAGGGAGTCCGCCCAGCCTACCCTTTAGTTTTGTGTTTATGGTGCAGTCAAACGATCGCCGTGCGGCTGAGAAAACGCTGAAGCAGCTCGATGAGGCAATGGCAAGTAAATACCGTTTTAAGGTCGAAGAGTCGAAGATTGGTGATCAAAGTGTGGTCAACTGGTCATTGCCTGCTGGCGGTCCTGCTATTACCCACGGTTGGCTTGATGATAACGTTGCGTTTTTAACCCTGGGCGCACCGATCGCCAACACTATTCTGCCAAAACCAGCGGCACCTCTAGCCGACAGTGAGGCGTTCAAAGCAAGTGTGCCGTCAGAGTTAAATCCCAATAATGGTCACTTCTTTGCCAATATTACGCTTGCCAGTGCAAAGAATTTTCCCTTATTACAGCTTCCTCCTGGCAACCGAGAGCTTGTAGCGGCAGTGCGATCGATTGGTGTGACAGCCGCCATTAACGATGAGCGCAGTACCCGCTACAATGTGCTTGTGTTGCTACAAAAAGCAGGTAAGCCTACCCCTCTACCCAGCCCTACAGTACCATCAGCAACGATTGCACCCGGTCAAGGCAATCCTACATTGACCATTCCATCCACTCCGACGCCGCTGCCATCACCCTAAGGTTCGATCGCTCTATGGTAGAAGTGCGGTGGTTGCAAACTGCGCTAGACGGCAGAGCATCCCAGTTACATTTTGTCGGCATTTTGCTGGTGTAGCGCTTCGACTGCATTCTGGCGATCAAGCTAAAATTCCAGCATGCCAGAATCACAAACGTTTGAAAGCAGCGATCGTGGTGCAGATTGCACTCAAAACTCAAAACTTAAAACTCA
>JBBSHC010000401.1:0-4441 GCA_038253425.1 Leptolyngbyales cyanobacterium
GTCTGAATTTCCTCTGGTTCTTCCGCTTCCATCTGACGCTGTATGCTAGGAGTCGTGGGAGCCGCCGCCATGCTCATGACTCGCTCGGCAACTTGGTCAGCCTCCTGCTCATACACATCATTCGGTTGTCCAACGGTCAGCTTTGCCTGAGTGCCCCACCACGGGATGACTGGAGGAGAGGGACGATCGGGGACATGGAGACTAAACGGCAGTCTGTGTACCCCGGTCTCAGCCTGGTCGCCTCCTGCCTGACGTTGCACCAGCGAGGTAGCTGTATCACCCAGTAGCTTGGGTTGAATATCCGTCTCCGGTTCGTCTTCCTCTGCTTGCCGTTGCACATTCGGATTGGCGGAAGGAGCCGTGCCCATCACTGACACGGTGCCGCGATCGCGGTGCGTTACCTCAGATGAATTGCCCTCCTGCCCATATATGTCATTGGAGGCACCGACGGCTGGTCTAGCCTGCACACCATACGGAATGGTTCGAGGACCCGGATCGTGGGCAAACAAATCGACGTGCGAAAAGTCGTGTCTGATGGGCTGCGGTTGGTTTGCCTGGGGTTGCTCATGCTGCTCGTTGCCCCAGGGTCGGGGCTTGATGTTGGCGACCAGGCGATCGCTCACTTCAGAATGGCTGCGGCGCTGAAGGGAAGAGCGAGTCTGCATGGGTAGGCTCCAAACTAGACAAGGATGGAATGAGATCACAGGCTACTGTGATGATGAATGACTTTTCCACTTCTGACAACTTAACCAAAGTTAGGCTCAACCAGTTTAGAAGGTGATTCATCGCCGTGCCTTTTCAAGCAGCATGTTTAAGATGAGAAGCCTTAAGATGAGAAACCGTAAGCGCTATCTTTGACGCTCCCATGTCAGGTGATTGGTCACATACCTAAGCCTGGGAGATCAGATAACTCGCTTTCCAATTCCTCAACAGCAAACCCAGTCATAGACTGCCATTCGTCGAGCGTAAATTCATAGCCATAGCTCTTTGCCAACGCCACAAACTGTTCGATGTTCGGTGCCTGGTTAAGCTGCTCGCGGAGAGCAGGATTTGCTTGAGCCGCACGAAACAGTTGGGTCACAACTTCCTTTGCCATCGGGATGCTCCTAGACGCGATCAAGGTTTAATCGCAGAATAGCAAGTTTCTTAAGGCAACAAGTACTAACTTCCGTCAAGTTTCGGAATGACCGCGATCGCTCTATTCTGCAAGTAATCTTGACGAATTATGGCGTTTGGGGCGGTGACTTTGAAGCTCGTTCTGCATCGTTAGCTCATGGCTCAACGATCGCTAAAATTTTATGAAAAAGGTTACTGAAGTCCTACTGCGTACATTCCTCCGGCGGTACCCCTTACCGACCCGGATCAATTTGTTTAGCTATTTGGGGCAGTACGGCTGGCTGAAAGATGTGCTGGAGGAATTGCGTCCAGAACTTTTTCCTTCAAAGGCTGATGACGTAGAAGCGCTGCTTGAGGAAACGGGTCTACAAAAGCCGGACAGCAGCGTTTTAGGGATTCTGGAGCAGTCAGAAATTCGGGGTCGCCTCGGCTATTACCAAGCCAAGACCTATTTGGGGCAGCGGGGCAACGGGCATTTGTTTAGCGCGATCGAAACCACTTCCAAACGTCCGGTCATTATTAAAGAGTTTCTTCTCACTGCCGCAACCTTTACTAAAGTCGATGCGTATCAGCGTCAAAACGGTTTTCAGCGGTTGGCAGGCATACAACTAGCCGATGGACGGCTGCAAGATTTTCGGGTGATTCAACCCTTTGAAGCGATCGCAGATACGCAATCGCAAGAGCGCTGTTTTTTGGTGAGCGATAGACGTGATGGTGCGCCCACCCTGCGACAGCACCTTCAACGGCATGGAGCTTTACCACTGTCGATCGTGCAGGATGTGTTGAGTCAACTGCTGCAAACGCTCGATTTTTTGCACAACCAGAAGTTTCGCTTTCCGACAGGTGCCGTGCAAAACGGGCTGGTACACGGTAATTTAAGCCTGGATAGTATTCTGTGGACGGAACAGTTCGCTCAACCGTTTGTGTATCTCTGTGACCTGCGGTTATGGGAGCAATGGTTTGATCCGGCGGTGAAGCAGTTGCAACCGACTCAGGTAACGCCAGAAACGCGCCAGCAAGACTTACGCGCTGTTGGTGAGCTTGGCATGACCTTGCTACAGGGGTTAGAGGCAGAGCCGCCTGTCATTGTTGAACCCCACCTACGACAAATCCTCGATTCGCTGCGTACTGCCAGGTTCGATCGGGCAGAAACCGCTCGCCGAGAGTTGCTTAAACTGGCTGCACGATCGCCCGTTGTCATTGCACCTTTGAGCGAACAGACGGTTCAAGCCCCATCATCCCACCGCTGGTCTGCTCTGTTGCTGCTGTCGCTGCTGGGGTTGGCAGTCGGTGCGTTTCTGCTGTTTCCCCGGTGGCGATCGACCGAAGCGCGCTCTGCACCAATCCCCAGTGCGTCTGCGTGCTGTCTTGCTGAGGTGAGCGCCATGCCAGAGGGCGATTACACGTATACGGCTGTGCAGCGCGGCACCTGGTGGACAGTGCTACAACAGCGCAATTTACTGCAACGGGGCAGCAGCCTGACTGATACCCTGGCACTGGCACAGCCCAAGCTCCGGTTGCGATACATTCCCGCCGCATCGCTGGATGAAGTACTGGCGCAGGTGCAGTCTGGAGCCGCCGACTTTGCGGTGCTGCCACTCAGTGATGATCTGCCGCGAGACTTGCTTGCCCAAGAGATTGCCTACGATGGGCTGGCAACGGTTGTTTCTTTTAGCTATGCCAAGCGTCAGCAGGGACTTCCCGCCACTTTAAAGGGGCACCTGACGCTCGACCAGGTGCAGCAACTTTACACCGGGCAAATTGACCAATGGCAAACGGTCGGTGGTCCACCGCTGAGGGTGCAACGCTATGCCTCTAATAATCCAGAAGCGATCGCCCTCTTTGAACAACGGGTACTCAAGCTCAAAACCCTGCAAAGTTTACCCAACGTTAAACAGCTACCCTCGCTCGCGCTACTGCGACAAGTCATTCGCGATTTTGAGGCAGATGACATTGGCAGCGTTGGCGTGGCTCCGTTGAGTGAAATCTGGGGGCAATGTTCGGTGTATCCCCTGGCACTGGGTGAAACCGGGCAGGCAGCCGTGCAACCCCTCGTCTTGAGCACTGGCAGCGCGATCGATCCAGGCACGGATCTCTGTAATCGCAAAGGCGCGTATGGACCCGATCCCCAGCGCTTTCAAACCGGGCAATATCCCCTCAGCTATCCCCTCATGGTCGTTTACCCACGCGATAATCGTCGTTCTGCGATCGGCAAAAAGTTTGTTGAGCTGATGCGGACGATCGAAGGGCAGCGGTTATTGAAAGCGGCTGGGCTGGTTCCCCTGAGCAACGAAGCAGCACGACAGCCTGTCGCAACATCGACTCAACGGTAGGTCATTCGTTAATCCGGTCATCCATTCAAAAGGAGCGTCTTACGATGCAGACACCTGATCCAGCCACACAACCTCTCTCCCTCTCTAGCACCCAAACGACCTCTAGCACCCAAACGACAGAGGCTACTCAAGTACTCCTAACAGTCACTAAGGACGATCGTGTGAGCGCAACGCCTCCAGCCGGCTCTTCTGAAACGCCTTATCTGGTCAGGCTTCTAGCTATTACCAGCACCGTAGGGATTGGTGCCGTTTTGCTGGGACAGGGCATCTGGCAGCCCGACACGAAAGCCGCCCGCTTACCAGCACCTGAAGCGTTGGGGATGGATCGCCCTCAGCAAGCGCCCCTCCGCGATCGAATGCTCGTGACAACGCTCAGAACTTCAGCCGTTAGCCCACCAGAGTCTCTGCCCACGTTCCCAATAAACGTTCGTCTTCAGCCAGGTCAGCCAGCAGATTTACCCACCGTTCGCGTCAGCCACGGCTTTGAGAATGCGGGGCAGCCAGCTCTTGAAGCAGCGCTACCCGTACCAACCATGCCTCAAGTACAGACTACAGCGGTGTCCTCAGTGCCCCAGGCAGCGTCTGCACCCACGCTTCCCTCCGCATCCTCTCAAGCCGCCCAACCACCTGTCGTCATTGCCTCCTTACTGCAAACACCCCAAGCCCATACGCCAGAAGCGATCGTACTCCGTCCAGCCTCTGCAAGAGAACAAGCAACGAGCGATCGCAATCCAGCCCAAACATCACTGAACACAGCATCAAACAAGGCTGAACCAATAGCGCCAACCCCTACTCCCGTTACGCCACACGCAGTTACCGTCGAGAGGGCAGCGTCAACGCCACCAATAGCCACCGCGCCAATAGCCCCAACACGAACAGCGATCGGACTAGCCGCTACGACACCCCTTGAGCAAACACGCCCACAGCATCAGGGCATTGAGCTTGAGTCATTACTGCTTACAGGTAACACCCGCTTTTCTGCCAAGGAACTA
>JBBSHC010000402.1:0-4440 GCA_038253425.1 Leptolyngbyales cyanobacterium
CAGCTTTGTGTTTTATCCCTCCCCCACCGGGGTTTTGGAATTGGGTAACAGGGGGGGGGGGGGGGCAAGCCCCCCACACCCAGGGGTGCCACCCCTGCGCCCCGTCCTAACCAGAATGGCTATAGCTATACTTCATCAAACACTGCCATAGCAGCCCCAAACCGTTTATGAAAAGGTGTAAAAGACTTTCCCCAGCGGCAAAGTCCTTTCATCAGCCAAAGCGGAGCGCTAGATCAGAAGCATTAAAACCTGTTTGCTCCTCTATCGCTCTACTGCCTTACCGCTTTTGCAACTAGCACGGTGACATCATCCCGCTCCCGCTTAAAGTCTCGATACAACACGCCTGCAATCAAGCTGGGATGCTTTTGACTCAAACCGGGATAGCGATCGAGCCGCCACTGAGCGCTTAAGCCGTCGGAGTGCATGATTAGCAAGCCATCGGGATGCCAATCATAGGTAAACTCTTGGATTTTGCGGAGTTCATGCCCAACGGTACCGTTGTGAGACATGAGGTGGCGATGTTCCGTGAAGGAGAAAATGCTGGCGGCGATGTTGCCAATGCCAGCAAAGCGGATTGACTGTTGCTCAAAATTGATTTCAGCGATCGCCAGAGCCGCTCCTCTTGTGCTTTTCAAGGCTCCATGCGCCGCTTCAATGATGGCTTGAGGCGATCGCTGGTGATGCGTCTGAAACATTCTCACCGCTTCAGAAGAGGCACTGGCAGCAGCAGGTCCATGCCCTAACCCATCAGCAACGAGCAACAGACCACGCTGAGGATTGACATCCGTTGCCCAGGCATCACCTGAAACCTCCTCACCGACTTTGGGTAAACAGACCACGCCGATCGCGATCGCGGGAGACACCCTTGCAGCAACAGGTTCTGCCCAGAGATGCGCCAGGAGTGCGGTACCGCCATTGGGAATCGAGTAAATTTCGCACAAGCTGGAGAGACGATTGACTGCACCCAACCCATTGCCGGATGTTCCAGCCGTTGAAAAGCCATCTTCCAGGCACGCTTCCACATCCTGCATTCCCGCTCCTTGATTGAGCGACAGGATTTCGATGCTAATGATGGACGGTTGTTCG
This sequence comes from Leptolyngbyales cyanobacterium, assembly GCA_038253425.1. Lineage (GTDB taxonomy): Bacteria > Cyanobacteriota > Cyanobacteriia > Leptolyngbyales > Leptolyngbyaceae > Stenomitos. The sequence continues at coordinate 1,087 of JBBSHC010000402.1, forward strand.
ATCGCCCGCAGCAAGATCACCCCACCATTCGTATGGTTCACCAGGTTGTTAGCAATCTCTGTGACTACAAGCCCCACCTTGCCCCGTTGCGTCTCATCAAAACCCAGCCGACTCACCAACGTAAGGGCAACGCGACGCGCTTCGCCAACTTGACTGTGTTCCGAAATCGTTAAGGCAACAGATTCTCTCATCCTATTTCCATCGAATGATCGTAACCCGCGTGCCTTCTCCGACAGCAGTTTCGATCGAGAACTCATTCACCAATCGTTTGGTACCCCCCAGCCCCATACCTAAACCACCACCTGTGGTAAACCCATCCTTGAGCGCCAGTTCGACATCAGGAATGCCCGGTCCTCGATCGGCAAACGTCAACTTCAGCCCACGCCGTCCACCGTCCAGGAGTACCTCTAGCTCAACAGTGCCGCCACCGCCGTAATCGAGGGTATTGCGGGCTAATTCGCTGGCGGCTGTCACCATCTTAGTTTGCTCCACCAAGCTAAAACCAATTTCTACGGCAGACTGTCGCACCGCCTGTCGCACGATGACCACATCCGCAGAGGCTTGGATGTCGATCGTTTCAACTTTCGGTAGCGCCATCTGCACTCCTCCGGCTGGCAATGAGCGGAGCACTGGCGTTTTCGCTGAGGGAGTTTCGCAGCCGTGCCATCCCCTTTTCCACATTGAGAGCTGTGCGAATGCCAGTCAACGAAAGCCCTAGTTCGACCGTTGTGATGGCGACTGCTGGCTGCATTCCCACCACAACGGTTTCAGCATCAAGCACCCGCGACATCTTAGCAACGTTGCCTAGAATTCTGCCAATGAAAGAATCGACGATTTCCAACGCAGAAATGTCAATCAGCACACCACGAGCATGGGTTTGGCTGATGCGGTTTGTCAAGTCATCTTGCAGCGTCATGGCGAGACGATCGTGCATATCAACCTGAATGGTGACAAGCAAGAATTCGCCCATTTGAAGGATGGGAATGCGTTCCATTAATGCCTCCGGCTACTCTACTCGGTCATTTACTTAGCTGGCGATCGACTGATCGTGGCCCCAATCCGTTTGAGTGCCAGAAGAAAGGCGTCTGCTAACGTTGCCTTGGTGATTACATCGGCTAAGTCAATGCCAAGATAGACGATCGTTTGGGCAATTTGAGGACGGATCCCGCTAATAATACAATCTGCACCCATCAGACGGGCGGCTGTAACGGTTTTGAGTAGATGTTGGGCAGTCAGTGTATCGACAGTGGGAACGCCAGTAATATCGATAATGGCAACCTCTGATCCGGTTTCGACAATCTTTTGCAGCAGCGATTCCATCACTACCTGCGTACGGGCGCTATCCAGCGTGCCGATAATGGGCAATGCCAAAATGCCATCCCACAGCTTGACAACGGGTGTAGACAGTTCCATCAATTCTTCTTGCTGCCGTAAGATCACCTCTTCCCGCGTCTTTTGGTATACTTCCACTACGAATAGACCCAGTTGATCCAGCAAGGTGGTCGCCTGCCAAATATCTTCTACTAAAGCAGTGGGATTTTGAGCCAGTTCACGGCGCAACTGAGTGAAGAGCGGCTGCTTGAGCGAAAAGATGAAGATTGCTGTCTCGGTGGGTGTAAAGCCCTTTTGCGATCGCGATCGCGAGATGCTGGTCAACATGGCTCGCACCTCACGCCATGCCTCTGTCTGGATATTAGTTAAATTATCCTGCTGAACGGCAACGCGAAATAAACTGAGGAATTCTCGGCATTCATCCTGGAGTTCTGCCTCTTTAATCAAGCCCTTACGAAGAGAGACAACCGTTAATGCCTGCGTCCAATCTGCCAGGAGGCTGGCGTCGTTGCGCTCAAGTATGGCTGGAATCTTACTTCCGCTCAGTGAGTCCATAGGATGATTTTGTTAAATCTAAACATAGTCGGGTGCCTCCAATCAAGCAGACGGCTCCGGTTTAACTAGCTCCAATGGCTGCGGGGTGCAACGGGCAATGAGGTAGCGCCTGAAGGCAGCTTGATTCGCTCATTATACGGTTAGCGGCTGTTAAGAAAGAATGTTGTGGCATTTGTAGAAGTCGGGAGGGGGGAGTGGGGAGCAAGGGGGAGGGAAGGGAGGCAGGGGAGCAAGGGGGAGGGAAGGGAGCAAGGGAGGCAAGCAGTGGTGAACAGTCTTGACTACAAACTAACAACCAGCAACGAACCACTGCCTCAACTCAAAACTCAGCTTTTGCTGATGGCTGACCGCTCCTCTAAACCTGTGTTGTTGCTGTTTAACAAACACTTGCGTCAGGTCGTCTTATGCTTCAGCGTTGGGCTGTATGAGTAAATTAGCGATCGCGGTTACAAGTGCGGCTGGGTCTACTGGCTTTGACAGATGCCTTTGAAACCCGGCTGCAAGTGCCTGTCGCTGATTGATTTCTCCAGCATAGGCAGTCAGGGCAATAGCTGGGATGTGCCTACCGTGACTGGTTGGCATAGCGCGGAATCGCTGAATCAGTTCGTACCCATCGCTGTTGGGCATTCCAATATCACTGATTAGCACGTCTGGCTTTATCTCTGGCACGATCGCCAGGGCTTCGACTACAGAACCGACCGCAGTAGCGATCGCACCTGCTTGTTCCAGGATGAAAGCGGTGAGAGTGCGTGCATCACTGTCATCATCGACTAAAAGGATACGTACACCGCTCAAGGGCGACGGTGGTTGGGGGCTGAGGGCAGTAGCGTCAGTGCTGATCTCGTCTGCTTTTTCAAGCAGCGGCAATTTGACCGTAAAGGTCGTTCCCTGGTTTTCGCCAGAGCTGTTTACTTGCACAGTGCCACCATGCAGTTCTACCAGATGATGCACGATCGCTAACCCCAGCCCCAAACCACCAAACTGGCGCGTTGTGCTGCCGTCTGCCTGCCGAAAATATTCAAACACATGGGGGAGGAAATCTGCATGAATGCCTTCGCCTGTGTCAATCACTTGAATATGAGCATGTCCCTTGAGGCAACTGAGCTTGATTTCTACCCGTCCACCCGCAGGCGTAAACTTGACTGCATTTGTGAGCAGATTCCAAACGACTTGCTGAAGACGCGCCGCATCCCCCAAAACCAGACCGCCTGACTCAAACAGGGGTTGCAGGTGAATCGACTTTGCTACCGCCGCCAACCGTACTGTTTCCATTGCCGCCTGAATGGTCGCTGTCAGATTGACGGGGGCGATCTTCAGATTGAGTTTGCCTTGCAAAATCCGCGAGACATCCAGCAAATCTTCAATCAGTTGCGTTTGCAGTTTTGCGTTGCGCTCAATGGTTTCCAAGGCATACTCTGTTTTCTCTGCATCTAATTTGCCGCTACGAAGCAAACTTGACCAGCCCAA
>JBBSHC010000403.1:0-4435 GCA_038253425.1 Leptolyngbyales cyanobacterium
CAGAGGTGGCTCGACTCAGTTCAGAGGTGGCTCGACTCAGTTCAGAGGTGGCTCGACCTAGTTCAGAGGTGGCTCGACCAGATGTTGCTTTAGCTCAATCCGTCAATCCGATCTCCGAAGTCTTTGAGAACTCGGAGGTCTTGGGTTAACCACTCTTCGGTCGATCGCTGTCAATATAAATCACCACCTTGGCGGGACCATAGCGATCGCGGATGGCACGTTCTACCCGTTCAGCAATGCTACGCGCCACGCTCATGCACTCTGGATGTAGAATCAGCCGCATTTCGACAAACACCTGACGACCGACGATGCCGCGTGATTGGATGCCATAGCAATGCGTGATCCCCTCCACTTGATGAATGGTCTGTGCCAGGGCTTCCGGCGCGATCGCGATTTGCCGCATCAACGAAGGCAACTGCCAGTTAAACACGCGCCAGCAGCTACAAATAGCCGCGATCACCATCACAACTGCCAGCACGGGATCAAGCCAAACATAGCCGCGCTCAACCCCAATCAGCCCCAAAAGAACGGGGATCATCAGCCACGTATCTTGAAACAGATGATTGGCAGAAAACCGCAACATACTATTTTCTAAAATGCCAGCTTCATAGCGCTGGAAACAGGCAAGGCAAAAATTAGTCGCCAACACCATACTCAAAAGTTGGAGCAGTGAGGGGTTAAGACTAAGGGACAACACATTCGCATTCGCTTGAGCCATTGCCTCTAACTGCTGCCCCGACAAAACCAGCAGACTCAAACAGGCGAACCCCATTAACGCTGCCAGCAACAGCGCCATAGCTGCCTCCAACTTGCCATGCCCCAAAACTTCGCGGCTCGCCGGATAACGAGAGCCAACCGCGATCGCGCTCAGAAGAATACTAAAACTATTGATTAACGTTTGCAGTGCTTCAGCAAGCAAGCTCAACGACTGCGTTACCAAACCAATCCAGACTTTTACCACCAACACAAGCAAGGTCAGCCAAAGTGATGCTAACAACACCTGACGACTTGCTCGACGACGACCCTGTGCCTCAGCCATAGCCTACAAGCTACTATGAGATTTGCTTTCACATTATCAGCCGTTAATTTGGTAATGAACGGAAACTAATGGGGAAAAGCTAAAGGCTAAAAGCTAAAGGCTAAAGGCTAAATCAACTCAATATCTAAAACTTCCTCTGCTCCCCCTGCCTCCTCTTCCCCTGTCTTCCATGCAAAACCAACCCACTCCCGCAGACATCAAACTCCTCGTACTCGACATTGATGGCACGATCGCAGGGGTTAACAACGAGATCCGCCAGCCCGTCCTACAGGCAATTCGTGCCGCTCAAGCAAAGGGCGTTCAGGTTGCGATCGCGACGGGTCGCATGTATCGTTCGGCGCTGCGTTTTCATCAGACAGTCGGCTCAACGCTGCCACTGATGGCGTATCAAGGCGCGTTCGTCAAAGATCCAGTGACTCAGACGCTTTACCGCCACTGGACAGTGCCGAAAGCGCTCGTCCTTCAGCTTTTGGATTACTTTGAGCAACCAGATTTGCGATCGCTGCTGTCGGTTCACTTTTATATCAATGACCAGCTTTACGTGCGCGAACTGACGCCAGAAACCAAAGCCTACGCCGAACGCTCAGGCATTCAACCGATCGCAGTAGGCGATTTACGCACAGCACTCACAACAGAACCCACCAAAGTCCTGGCGTTAAGTGATGACATCGAACTAATCACGACCCTCTTGGGAAGCCTCCAGAGCCGCTATACACCCGCCGAACTTTACCTCACAAAATCGGTTGCCACCTTCTTTGAAGCAACGAATCCTTTAGCCAATAAAGGCACGGCTGTGCGCTACCTGGCAGAAGAACACCTGGGGTTAAAAGCCGAAAACGTCATGGCGATCGGCGACAACTTCAACGATTTAGAAATGATTAACTACGCTGGCATTGGCATCGCTATGGGCAATGCACCCGACGACGTAAAAGCAACAGCTAACTGGGTTGCTCCTGATGTCGAAGTAGATGGTGCCGCTGCTGCCATTGAAAAATTCTTGCTCTAGCCGATCGGTCTGATAACGGACGCTACATCCAAGCAGGGGAGTCTGTATCGCTCTCAACCCTTGCTCACCCAGTGGCTTGCCCTAACATCAGTCGCAGCTAAAAACCTTTAAAATCAGAAAGAGTACCGACGACTTGCCGTGTTTCGTCTCGGTACTCTTGCTGGTTCGCTCCTCACACACCTATGAATATAGCCGACTAACCTTGGTTTGTCTATTCGGTAAGCCATCAAAAAAAGCTATGTCTCACGTCAGCAAGATCGAAATTTTCTGATGAAAGTATCTGTAGACGCTGCTCAAAGTTCGATGGCAGGGCACAGGTCTAAGCCTTGGGAGAGTAGGAGGTACAGCACTCGTTGAGTTGCCAGCAATAAGCCTAATCGAGCGGTTAGCAACTCCGCTGCACAGTCATTACTGCCAAGTGGATGAGCGCTATGAAACAACTGAAACGCTTGCGCTACTGCCTGCGTCGATCGCAGCATCGTTGTGTGTGTTCGTTGCGGTGAAGCATCAGCCAGAATATCGATCGCTGTAAAAAGATGGCTGATCAAACTGCGATCGGCGGGATGCTCCAAACAAAGGCTAGTAGTGGGCAGTAGCCAGGCAATGGATGGGGGTTGAACAATGCGCCAGTGGGTTGGTGATGCCTCTAACCCTGCAAGCGTGATCCATGCTTCACGTTGAGCCAGCCGCAAAAGCGAACAACAGCGTGCATGGGCATACTGCACCTCGAAAATTGCAGGGGATTTAAGCAACAACGATCGCTCCTTTTCAGAGATGAGGAGCCTGCCCGATCGACTTGGCAGCGGTTGCCCAATCAACCAGTCCAACCATGTGGCGATCGCCCGATCGCCCACCTCACACTGAATCATCCCAGTTGCTGTTGCTTGAACCGTTACCGCTGACAGCAATTTATGCCATAGCGGCGTGGACACATCGGTTGAGTTCAACGCCAGGGGCGAGAGCACACCAGCTAATTGAGCTGCAACAACGACCCTAGACTGCTGAAAGTGGGTCGCTAGTTGATGCGCGATCGCAGATAGATAGATGATTGATGTAACGTTCCTAACCCGTTTAAGCGGAATACGCTGAGCGATCGCAGGCAGATCAAAAACCTCGGCGTCTCGACTGGCAGCATCTTTAGTCGATCTTACACTTACCACATTCTTCTGAAGAGAGATTGCCTGATGTAGTCTCATTTGTAACAGTAGAGACAGTGCTGGAAGCAACTCAAGCTCCAGCAACACTCCCTTTTGCCACGCTTTATCCAAGCTCTTACTCTGTCGCATGTGCCATAGTGGTCTGGTAAGTAGGTGTCCCTAGTTAATTGTAAGAAAGGTGTAGGGGCTTTGCTCTGAGGCAAGGGGTTTCATCCTCTCTACCCTCAAAATCATCTTCAGTTCAATTACACCCAGCTACCTACGTGATTCTGCTTGCTTTGACCAGTTTTATTTGACGCATCTTTGACCTCTCTGTTAGAGAACAGCGTAAGCAAACAATCGGCTTAAAAGGTTAGAGTTTCTATCATCAGTAAGGTGACTTTAATCCTAGATGACCTGTTATTAGTCTGATTAATGTAGCTAATGTACTTGTAAAGACCATAAAGAAGATGTGAAGGTAGACTAGTAGTACCTTGTTATCGCCTTACCCTGACCTCGGCTCAAGGAGTAGAGTCTGGACTCTAGTCGCAGTGAGTGATTTTAGTCTCCCTGCCGTTCCCAGTAAACACCACCGCCCTCCCAGCCTATGTACTCAGTAACATCTACATCAGAGGTCTCTCGCCCCTTTCTCACCTGGCAGCGGATCATTGACTGGTCTCAAGAGCACTATCGTGTTCGCACCTTTGCTAAGGACGAGAAACTGCCCACGAGACCTGGGCTTGTCTATCTGGTACAGAGGGGTGCTGTGCGTTTAGTTGGGAGCGCTCAAGTGAATGCCACTGCCAGTAGCGTCGCGGCTTCGCGGTTACCTCGAATCAGTCCGGAGGAAGCGTTTTTAGGCTTTGTTGGCGCAGGTCAGCCGTTTGAAATTGTGGCGCAATCACCGTTTACGCTGCAAAGCTATGCCCACGTTGATCAGACATCGGTGCTGTGGATGTATTGGCATGATCTGGACAACTGGCCTCACTTCCGTCGAGAGGTGCTAGACGCCTTCCGGTATCAGCATCAGCGGAAGTTACTTTGGCTAAGTACATTGGGGCAGCGTCGTACGATCGACCGTTTGCTCGGTTTTTTGACGCTGCTAATTGAAGAATATGGCGAACCCTCTGAGCAGGGCTATTGTCTGCCGTTTCCGTTAACCCATGCTCAAATTGGTAGTGCGATCGGCTCAACGCGGGTCACGGTGACGCGCTTAATGGGTAAATTACGCCAGAAAGGCATGATTCGTACACA
>JBBSHC010000404.1:0-4435 GCA_038253425.1 Leptolyngbyales cyanobacterium
GAAGCCCAGAAGATCAAGACAGTCAAAGGATCGGGGCTAAACTGAATCTGTTGCACCTGATCAAGATTGATGATGAACGCTGATAGTTGAAAAAAGGTTGCCATATCAGATCTCGATCTTATGAAACGCAATTATTAAAAATATTGAAAACGGCTTACGGAAAAGGAGATCACAAGCGCAAAAACTTCTAACTTTGCCCCAGCATAAGAGGACAATCATGGAATCAAAAAATGTCTTATTGGCAGATATTCATTGAGCATCGTGATAGTTACTCGTCTTTTGAGAATCTTCTATAATTCTTCCACAACCCCCCCACCCAACACATCAGCACAGCTTGAAGATTATTGATACTTTCGCCTTAAATTAAAGGATGAAAAGCGATATGGAGCGGTCATCTACACTAAAGTTGCCGTCCTCCTGAAGAGCAGGCACCACAATCGAACAAGCTTCCTGCTGCATGGTTGCTTCCCAAAGATTTCCGCTGAAGCACTTAGCCCGACGACCGACTCAGCTTTGCCCAGAAAGTCGTTAGTCAGCGAAAGCCTTTTAATTTATACACCGGACTCCCGGAGTCCAGTGCCTAAAGATGGCATGTAAGCACCAATCCCAAGACCGCCCAATTCGTAGTTAGCAAGACATGGACTAAGAGTTTTTTCCTGAAAACACAGTAAGTATTTACACTTAGATTTTAGACTGAGGTGTAGCATCTCTAGCTCAGAGCTATTTCATTCTAAAAATTGACTTCAGGTGATGCAAGCTGAACCCACAACGACGCTGAGCTTAAGCCATGTTGTCAAAGCCTCAATCACGATACAGGTTGAGAGCGAGAGTGCGGGCGACTGCCCACAGTTGCGGTAGAGGCGCGATTCGGATTCGAGACGCATCCTCACCTTGAGTCACGTCACGCACGTCATGAACCTTGTTTTCCACTCCCCCATAGGCACGAATCCGAGTCGCAAACTGCTGCGCCGTTTCACTCAAGGAAGAAATGTAGCAGCGCGTTTCTGCTTTTCCGACAATTTCGTCTTCCCCTTTGAGCCGGGTTCGGGTGGCACTGCCGCGAATCAAGGTGCATAATCCTACCCATGAGCGGCTGCCCTCGAGCGTCCGACAAAGGCTAACCACCCGTTGCTCAACCCGTCCATGTCCTTGGCTCGATTCGGTCTAAGTGTCTTCCACTTGGAAATGCGCCTGCACTTCATCAAACAAGCCGCTTTGGTTGCCCTTGAGTGCGCCGCGCTAGTGATTTTGGCTCTCAATGATTTGTTGACAAGTTTGGTAGTCCTATTTCATCAAGGATGGAGAATAATGCTCTATTTCAGGATGCTTTGCAGCCATTAGCATCCAGTTGTCGGCTATTTTTCTCTATCCTTTACGTAAGGGCACTACCACAAGTCTTTTTGGGTGTTAAGCGCATCAAAGCCAAACACCACTCCAGCACAAGCAAACTGTTTGACTAAGTGAGGCAGTACCTTGATTTCATTACTTTTGCGCTCTACTGCGTAGGGTTCGAGCATGAAGCCTCGCTCGACCAGGTACACGCTCACCAGTTGAATGGCTGGATGCAACTCAGTGCTTGAAGGCTCTGATGCTAGTTGATACGACCCCCGCAACCGTTTGTCATCTATAGCTAACAGCTCACCTGCACGCGGCTTAAGCTCAAAAAACTTTGCCAAACATGCCGCATATTGCTCGTAGTCCAGATTCAATAACACTCGACGAATCGTGCTGTAAGACGATAAGCGTCCCTTCTCAGGGGCAAACAATGCCACTAACTCCGGCTGGTAGGCATGCAGCCAATCACCGATGGCGAGAAACCCTCGACAACCTGCCACCACTGCTAAGGTAAATAGAGCTAAACAGAGTGCTTGATTGTGCCGTTGTCCGGCTCCTCGTCGCACGTCAGGCAAATTGGAAAAGGCTTTAACAAGGGCAAGCGTGGTCATAGCTGAAGGAGAGAAACTTGTTGAGACCTAGCTTAATTGGTTGCACCCTCTCTGTCTAGAATGAAATAGCCCTGCTTTTTACATTTTCCGGGAGGTGCAAGTTTTTAGACGATTAATTTTTTCGGGCGACAGTTTTGATGCTTTCAATACTTTGGCTCCAGCTTTAGAGTTTTAGCTGCTTGAAACGCCTCTTATGGGATGGAGACTGATTTAGATCCAAGGACAATGGGCTATGCTCAAGCAGGCACTCGTTTCTGATTGCACTGAGTTGTTCTTGAGAGATTCGTCTTAAGCCTGACTGTAGCGGTAAAGCCTTGTGCCCAAGCAAAGTTGTTTTGAGTGAGTTGTCTTTACGTGGGTATTTGCCCGGTTGCTTGGAGAAAAGCGCGCTTCGCAGCGAGTTTGTTTTTACGATTGGTATAGCGTCTAAAGCTGCGAGGATCGCGATGGCGAGTCAATTCCATTGCCAGCGTCGGGTCCATCGCATACTCGACGATTAACCGGGTCGCAAAGGTATGCCTGCCCCGGTGGGAGTGCAGGTCAATCCCAGTGGCTGCTGCTAATTGATCCATGACCTGACGAATGCCGGAGTAGCCCAAGCGCTGTCCTCGATTGCGGGGTGAGCACGACACAAACAAAGGTTGATCGGGCGCTAGCGCCTGTCCTTCCTGATCTGCACGCCAACGTAGATACGCCTCTAAAGCGGCTTGACCTTCCTTCGTCAGCGGCACTTTAGTCTTATGCACTACGCAACGTCTACAGTGCTTACGGAGAGCCAATTTCATTGTTGTGTATGTATTCTACAACAACAAAATGGAAATGCTTTTTTGATCGAAACTGGGTTTGAAAGAAGTCCATCAGAATGCAGCTATGGTGCTGATTTCGTGTACCCAGTTGCCCCTCAAACCAGTTACGGCTTTAACTGTAGTACGATACCTTCAGCCTCCGGTGCCTTGCAGTCTGCATTCCAGGCTTTGATCAGCGCTCCATTTTGGTTCAACACGCAGGCAAGTGTTGCTGGAGGATGCAGCCACATATAAAGGCTGAATGCCGCTGCAATAGTGACTGGGAGCATCAGGACAAGAGCGAGCTTGCGCCAACTCACTGCGTACCACGGTCGATTCTCCATAAGTTTGCACCCTCTAGAAAAAGCTAGAACGATCTACGCTAGCTTTCCCCCTTTGTCTTAATGTTCACTTCAAGCCCGGTTAAACTTTAATCACGGACAGGAAGACAGGTAGAGTATAACAACCACACCGGGGTCGCTTCCAGCACTCCAACAGCAAACTTATCGAAGCTGGGTCGCACTACAAGCACTACCGAACAGCGACTATCCTGACACTGACCCCAGTGATCCCGACTTTCAAGCGGCGGTGGCTGGTTACGGCAACCCGGCGCTGTCGCAAACCTGGGAGAATGCTTACGCCTCGATCAAGGCGAAGCTCCTGGCAACCGCCTCAGCGGACGATGGGCAATGTCTGATTGAAGTCTATTTGATTACCGGGGCGCGGCGCGAAGGCTGGGCGCACTTAGTCAATGATGTGGTGAAACAACTGCTGACCATGCCGAGGGCGCTAGAGGCGCTGGCGGAGGGCTGGCAAGAGATTCATGAGTACGGTTGCTCCTACGGCGCGACCTTACCAGAAGTAGAGGCACTGCTCCAGCCGTACACCGCGAAGCTACAGGAGCGCGTCAGTGTTCCAAACAAACAACGGCTTCTGTAAGATGTGGGGTTAGTAGACCTGCAAACAGTTATCGCTCACCTAATTCCACTGGGGCAAGTAACTCCAAGATCAAGGTGGATTTATTCAATGTGACGGGAAAGCCTCTGACAAACAGACCTAAATCAGCTCCCCTCCCCTCATCTTGGCGATCGTGCGACGGGTTTATGAGCATTTAGTGACAAAATGACGGTGTAGCCGACGTTCTAGATGCTTATGCCTGCGAACCAGCTTCTCTCACCTTGCCGTCTGTGTGGACTAGTCAAGCCACTTATCAAAGCGCATATTGTTCCTCGAAAGCTTTACGAACCGATCGTACAAGCTGGGGGTTCTGCCCCTGCTGGAGACACAGCAGTGCGAATCTACCCTGTGGATGTGAACGGCAAATCGCGTCAAAGACAAAGCGGCATACATGACCCAGGTATTTTGTGTGCGGACTGTGATAATAAGGTGATCGGTCCGTGGGACAATTACGCCCAAACTCTATTGTTAGGATCGTTTGATCCCAAGAACTATAGCGGTAACGGCACAAATCAGCTTTACCGACTGGACAACTTTGACTACGTTAAGCTGAAGCTATTTTTTATGTCCCTGTTATGGCGAGCATCAGTTACCAGTAAGAACTTCTTCAAAAACGTTGATCTTGGATCATGGGAAGCTAATTTGAGGCAGAAGCTATTAGCGGCTGATCCTGGGGGTAGAGACGATTACTCAACGATCCTTAGGTGATTTCCGGGAAAGAAGATACCAAATTAAGCCGGGCGGATC
>JBBSHC010000405.1:0-4408 GCA_038253425.1 Leptolyngbyales cyanobacterium
CAAGATACCGCAGCCCCGGAAAATTCTGCAAAGTTGCAGAGGACGATGCTGGTTGATAGGTAAACGCCGGAAACGCAGGCGTACTGCCTAGCCATTGAGAGGTTGTCACGTTGAACTGCGAAAGCACGCCACTGGTAGCATCATAATCAAATGTACCTTTAGCTGTGCCGCCATCAGCAAAGTTAGCCTGGAGGTTCCAGGTAAGCGCCGCCGCAGACGCTGGCATTGAGTGTGCAGCGATCGCGGTGGTTGTACTGATGGTCGCTACTGCCAGGATTGTCCTTAGTTTCAGAGTCATCATTCATTCTCCAATTAGAGTTAAACGTCTTGGAGGTGCACTAAAAACGTTCCTCATCAAAGCGCTCTAAGCATCAAGCCCGTTGGGAGGGAGGCGCACACCATCATGGATAGTGACACTCTCAACGGAAACCTGAACACTAGAACAGTCGAAGCCACACCTGATGACGCCTTTGATGGTACGTTGACGCCGATCGTTGCGTTAATGCTGATGGGGCAAGAAGCAAATTGTCACATGGTTTGGCAAAAGACTGCGATTACTAGCGCCAAGCCTGAAACAACGCCTTTACCTGGCTTTTAAGACGGATCACTCTACACCTTGAGCATCGTTCGCTTTAGGACAAGCAACAGATTGGCACACATTCCAAAGGGTGTTGACAGGACTGAGTCATCTGGTGTCAAACTGTGAGGTAATAGTAAGCCGTAGCACAGTCCTGCGAACCGAAGCGACGATCGCAGTCTGCCTTTTACCGATTCCAATCCGCCCATCTCCATACACGCCCATCTCCATACACGCCCATCTCAATACAATTGAGTGAATCGATGCCAAAAAACGAACATTGCAAACCAATCGGAATAAGACTGCATGAAGATGGGCTGGCTGCGGAGTAAAAAGTTTTGGCTGTTGGTGATTGGCATTGCTTGCCTTGTAATGTTGGGGAGAGTATTGCCCTTGCAAGAGTGGTCCCAAGGCTTGCGGGGATGGCTGAGTACTCTGGGTCCTGGTGCTATGCCAGCCTTTATCCTGATTTACCTGCTTGCAACCGTTTTAGGGCTGCCCAACATCCTGCTGATTCTCGTTGCAGGCACGTTGTTTGGTTTGGTTAACGGGGTCATTTCAGCCTCGATCGCTGATACGTTGGGTGCCATTGCCTGCTTTCTACTCGGACGTACGATCGCTCGCAAATGGGTAGAGACGCATATCAAACAGCACTCCACCTTTACGCAGCTTGATCAAGCCATTCGTCATAAAGGCTGGAAAATTCTGTTGCTGACGCGCCTTTCTCCTCTCATGCCATCAAATGTGCTGAACTACGGCTTTAGCTGCACAAACGTTAGTTTTCGACAGTACTGCTTTTTTTCCTGGCTTGGTATGCTACCCGTCATTGTGGTGTACGTGTATCTGGGTTCCTTCGGCATGTCTTTAGCCCAGCCCGATCGCTCACCAGGTATGCTCACTTTACAGGCGATCGGTCTAGCGTTAACGATCGGCGCGGCGCTTTATATCACTCGACTGCTTAAACAATCCCTCTCAAAGGAAACAACACCTGAGTTGGTAAAGAACTCTGAAAAAGTGCATTGAGGCGCTTCGCACTGAGTTGAGCGTTAGGGAAACTTGTAGAAAGGTCTGTCTTGAAACACTTCACGACCCTGCTGAGATGGCTTTAAAGGAGAGCCTGGTGACGGAGCCAGAAATGTATAACCACCGATCAATCAGAAGATGGCAAGCGCGAAACAGCATCGACTCAATACTCAAATTTTCTGTCGATCGCTGCGCCTGTGTACTGTGTTTAGGTGCTCATCCTTCTGGCTCCTCGCCCCTTACTCACGCTCTAAAGATGCTTCTCTAAAGTCGTTGCTAACGTTTTTTTGGGTACCGCACCAACAAGGCGATCGATCACCTCTCCCGCTTTAAATAGCATCAACGTTGGAATGCTGCGGATATCGTACTGGCTGGCAATACCAGGATTGTCGTCTGTATTGAGCTTGACGACCTTCACTTGTCCGCTATATTGAGTTGCCAGTTCATCAACCACCGGAGCAACTAGGCGGCACGGACCACACCAGGGTGCCCAAAAATCAACCAGCACAGGCAGATCGTTAGCAAGCACTTCTTGCTCAAAACTGGAGTCTGTAACAGACGCGACGGATGACATCGCAACCTCCTAATCTTTTAAAGTTCGAGAAACTCGAATAATCAAACTATAGCGTGTTGTGTGTCATAATGACAACATGAGACTGCTATATCACCCAGACACAAAAGATATTTCGTTGGCAGGTGTTCTATACGCACTGGGCGATCCGGTACGGCTGGAAATTGTGAAGCGACTGGCAGAAAAAGGCGAACTGCCCTGTTGCGCGGTGCTGGAGGCACAGGTTGCCAAGTCCACGTTGTCTCACCATTTTAAGGTGTTGCGCGAATCGGGTGTGTTGTACTGCCGTAAAGAGGGAACCCAGCACATGAATTCGCTGCGCCGTGATGTTTTGGACGATCGCTTTCCTGGTTTGTTAGAAACCATCTTGCAAGCGATCGAACCCTCTCAGCCTCAGTTGACTGCTGCCTGTGATCCATCAATCTCTTCTTAGCGCACCCTACACATTGGATGCTAAGTCTGTTTGCTGCATGGAGTTTTAACCCTCTTAAGAAAGCTTGATCGAACGTTAGATGGTGGGTATCCGACTATGCAGTGCTCGACTACGCAACAAGGAGAAATGGGACGATGAAAGCCTATGACGGCAGGTCACAGTAAGCTAGTAGAAGACTGTTCAGTGAGATGACGTACCGCATGGTGCCACTGCCCCACTATCGCCCCAAACATTTGTCGCTGGGTCCCCTAGAATCCGAAATTTTGCAGATCATTTGGGAACTCGGCACGGTGACTGTAAAAGATGTACACGATCGCATTCTGTCTGACCCAGAACGCGAACTGGCGTATACCTCTGTAACCACTGTG
The DNA here is from genome assembly GCA_038253425.1 of Leptolyngbyales cyanobacterium. Lineage (GTDB taxonomy): Bacteria > Cyanobacteriota > Cyanobacteriia > Leptolyngbyales > Leptolyngbyaceae > Stenomitos. Next base: position 2,973 of record JBBSHC010000405.1, read on the forward strand.
CTGCAAAGGCTGACTCAAAAAGGCTGGCTGACCTGCGATCGACGGGGCAAAGTTTACCACTGGCACTCATTGATCTCGCAAGCCCAGGCCCAGGCACTACGGGCATATGACCAACTCAATCAGTTTCTGGCGGTGGGCAACCCCGATATTGTGGCAGCCTTCGCCGACAGCTTAGACCAGACCAGCGTGGATCAGATCGAAGCGATCGCTCAAAGACTCCGCGCCATCCGTGAAGCAAAGGAGAACCAGTAGTGCATTTAACCTTGCTGCTGTGCGGGCTGTCCCTCGCTTGGGGCTTGCGCTTACCCGTTTTACGACTGGAGGACACCTGCCAACAACGTTGGCGGCGATCGCTAGGGCAGTTTCTCTTTCCGCCACTGCTCTTGTTAATGACTGCCATTGCCCTGGTCAGTATGGGACCGCAAGGGCAAATGGTGCGCTGGTGGGAAGGTTGGTGCAGCTACATGCTGGCGATCGGCTTTCTCAGTTTTGCAGGCATCCTGGCACTGAAGCAGATGGTGGATGGTTGGCGATCGCTGCATCAGCTACGGCGCTACACTTACACAGACTTGCGAGGACAGTCTAGCCGCGTCATTCCCACCTCTTTGCCCTTTATCGGACAGGTCGGGTTTTGGCAGTCTGAACTGGTGGTTAGTCAGGGGTTGCTCGATACATTCAGTACCGACCACTTGGAGGCAATGTTACGGCATGAACAGGCTCACGCCCACTACCGCGATACGTTTTGGTTTTTTTGGTTGGGCTGTCTGCGTCGCCTCACTGCCTGGTTGCCCCAAACCGAAACCCTCTGGCAAGAACTCCTGCTGTTGCGCGAATGCCGCGCCGATCGCTGGGCGGCTCACACGATCGATACCTTGCTGTTAGCCGAATCTCTGCTGCGAATGGTGAGCGCTCCCGCACTGTACTCCGAGCATTTTTGTGCTGCCTTTAGCGATGCCCGCAGCCGTTTAGAAGAACGCATCGACGCGCTGTTATCTGAGCCAGAGATGACCCAACCAACAAAACCTTGGGTTTGGGCATGGCTACTGCTGGTCTTGCTACCGCTGCTAACGGTGCCCTTTCACTATTAGAGCGGTGTTAGAGCAGCGTCGGGTGTGGGCTGAGGTGTTGCAAACCAGCAATGGGTGGGCAGTCTTAGCATAGAACGGTGCTCTCAGAGTTCTTCCAGTGTCGATCGCTCAAACTTACGAGTCATCTACGAGTCATAGTCAATGCTCTTAATGCTAAGTTGCAGCTTACGGCGATCGTAGCATCACGTATCGCCCCCTCTGCCTCGGCTTCCCCCACCATGCCCAAAGCCCCCCTGCCTGACAACGAATCAGCACGACAGCAAGCGCTCCTTGAATGCAAAATCCTGGACACCAAACCAGAAAAGGCATTTGATGACATTACTCGGTTAGCTGCCCACATTTGTCAAA
>JBBSHC010000406.1:0-4408 GCA_038253425.1 Leptolyngbyales cyanobacterium
AAAAAGCCCCCGATCGCGCGATCGGGGGCAGGGGGTAAAACAAACCTCAGCTTAACGGTGCTACGCCAGCCATTCTTGAACGGCGTCTTCCTTCGTATTGGTACGGCGTTCGGGCGTCTCGCGGGTAAACTTCATGTGAATCGCACGATTCTGTTCGCCATCTGCTGCCACTGCCATGATGGGGTAATCAATCAAGCCATCCTGGAACGACATCTGGAAGCGGAAGGTGCCATCCGAGTTGAGCTTAATGGGGCGTCCACCAATGGTCACGGTTGCATCCGGTTCAGTTGCACCATAGACAATCAACTCAGCATCAGCCACCAACCAGAACTGACGAGGACGAATAGGTGGCGCAGAGGCAGAGAAGCCTACACCCGACATGCCCACACCCGACATCGTTAGCCCGGACATGGTTGGCACTGCCCACATACCGACACCAGATGGAAAGACGTAGGAACTTACTGACTGCTCATGTACGGGCGCTTGCTGCATGGAACCATAGAGTGAACCAGCCACTCGCTGCGCTTCGGTTGATTGAGCCATGCCAAAGATCTGGTCGTAGATAGCATTGCCACCGCCAGCAGTGATCCCGATCGCGGCTGCACGTTGACGAGAGGGCGGCACCAACTCCACAAAGGTCTTGTCAACCAACTCTTCATCCCACTCAACCGTGATGAACTGATCGTCAATCCAATCAGAGGGGTATACAGGAGGAACGCGCACCGGGGAGGAACGAGCCAGAACCAGCCAGCGTCCATCGCCACAACGGTAGCCAATATCCACCACATAATCGCGATCGCTTACGGGGATCGGCAGATACCACTCTCTTGCTAATTCATCACTGGGATACTCTTGAATGCTATGAGGGGCTTGATAAGCCAGATTCGCATCTGTTACGTCATACAGGCGGAGAGCAAGCTGTTGTCCACCCTGGCGACGCAGATCTTCTTTATGTTCATTCGTAATATCCCAGTAGGTATAAGCCCATTGGGGATCGCGTGGCATCAGCACAATGCGACTTTCGCCATACCCAGCGGGTAAATCTGCTAAGCCTTCATCCACAGCCGCCAACGAACCACCCGCACGATCATCCTGACCCAGATCGAATTTTGCTGCTTCCACTTCTGCTTGTGCCTCCAAAGGTCTAACGGGGGTAGGTGAACTCTGACTACGTTGAATATCTTGAATCGATGCGAGGAGTTGATCTTTTCGCATACGGCTATAACGAGAAACACCGTATTCACTGGCAACTCGGCGAAGTTGTCGCAGAGTCATATCTTCGAGCGGCGGACGTTCTTTGGTCATGGCGGTTTACTCTCCGGGTTCATGAGGCGATGACTATACCTAATTCAAACGTTTGCTTCTAAAAGCTCGCTCAGGGCGCTCCGTCGAAAGAGTATGGGGATCAATTTGTTACGTTCATGTTGCAGTAAACCAAAAGCAGGGTCAAGCGTTTGAACCCAGGACTTTAGGCATTTATACGGTGTTTCGGGCAACACGGGGATCGCTTTGTCATGAAATCATAACATTTGCATTTCAGAGGGATCGCTTAAAGTCAGGCGGTACTCATAAACGATCCCTTTCCCTTGCGATCGTGCCTATAGGCGCTCAAAAACTGCTCAGAAGCACACCACCTATCGGTATACTCAGTGTGATTAATGCCTGCTGTTAGCAGTGTTAAACAATGCCTCAAGAGTGCCTGTTCAAGGTTTGAAGTGCGTTATGTCTAACCAGAGCCGAATTATTAGTACCGTCTTAGCTCCGGCAGTGCGGCTTTGGGTACGATCGCAGCTTGAGCACGTTGATGATCTACACCTCACCCTTGAAGCGGGCGATCGCCAACTCTTGTCTGGTTGTATCAGCCGCGTCTCCGTTTCTGCCCAAAACGCAGTTTACCGGGGGTTACATCTCAGTCAGGTTTCCATTGTTGCCGAACAAATTCGCACCAATCTTGCACAGGTTTTACGCGGCAAACCGTTACGCCTGCTAGAACCCTTCCCGATCGCGGGTGAAGTACTGCTGTATGAAACCGATCTCAACGCGTCGCTACAGGCTCCCTTACTGGCAAACGGTGTGATTGAATTTCTGTTGACCTTGCTGCGATCAGACGAAGCCGGAGACGATCTGGCGCACCAATCTCCGCAAGAAATCCGCCTGCAAAACCCGCAGGTCATGTTGGGTGAGGGGCAAGTTACGCTCACGGCAACCCTCGTGACAACCAGCGAACAACCAACCACAGTTGTCATTCGTACCGGGCTGCGCTTGAGCCAGGGCAACCAACTCCATCTCGATCACCCTCAGTGGCTCCCTCATGCCAACGCGCGTCAAGGTCTTCCCCTCCGTGACCTCGATGGTTTTGCGTTTGATCTTGGTGATGTCTCTCTCAAAGAACTGAATTTGGAACCAGGGCAAATCCGCTGCTGTGGTCAAATTATGGTGATACCAGAGGAATGAGAGAAAACACGGTTAGATCCGCTAGTAGCCATCAGCTATCAGCTTTTTGCTGACTCCTGACTTTAGGTTTGAGTTTTGAGCTTTGAGTTGTTTTCTGACTCCCGACTCCCACTCTATTCTGGCAGCAGCGGCAAAACCAAAATCACAAAGTAATACACCAGGGGGGCGGTAAAAACGTAGCTGTCAGCGCGATCGAGAATGCCGCCATGTCCGGGGATAAGCTGACCAGAATCTTTGACGCCTGCATCACGTTTCATCATTGATTCGGTCAGGTCACCCAGCAAACTGGCAATGCCAATCAACAAACCGAGGGCCGCACCCGTCAGAGGCCAGCCGGACCAGTCCAGATACCAGGCACCAATAACAGCTACGGCGATACTGCCCACCACACCGAAGACAGCGCCCTCTACCGTCTTCTTCGGGCTAATGTTTGAAAGGCGTGTCCGTCCAAAGAATTTGCCAAACGCATATGCCCCAATATCGGCAGCCCAAATACAGCCAAACGCCAGGAGTGTGTGGGTTAAGCCCTGTGGCAAGGCGTGTAGATTGCTCCAGGAGTGAGGGAAATAACCATCCAGCGGCAGGTTGCTGGCGGTAGCCTGACCGAGTGACCGCAAGCGCACCCAGTAGCTGGGTAGGTAGCCGCCGTAAAACAAGCCCAGAATCGAAGTCGAAATATCAGCGATCGTGGCTAATTTGGGCTGAAACAGCAAGTAAAAGCAGATAAACGTCCCAGCAACGGGGAAGATCGCATCTGCCAGCGTGGGCGAAACCGTCGAGACCAGCAGCAGTGCCTGACTGACTACCAACGTGGTTTTAGCAGCAGGGGCAATGCCTTTGGCGCGCACCAGTTGAAAATATTCCAACTGACCCAGATAGATGATGATGCCGAAACCAAGGGTGAAATACCATCCCCCCAGTACAATCATCCCTAGCGCCAGAGCGATCGCTATAATTCCACTGGTAATACGGGAAAACGGCATGGGACTGGGTTCTTTTAACCTAATTTCTTGTGACCCGGTTTTGTCTGACCTGGTTTCTTTTGACAGCGACTTGGGCGAACTATCCAACGTTATTTACAGCCCCCATAGCACAGCAACCTCTTACAGCAACACAACGAACCTCTGTCAGCGCTAACTGCTCAGACCTACATTCTTCTGCTAACCACGCTGAGTAAGGCTGACACAAACGCTAGAGAACACTAGAGGCATCGTCAACCGCTACGTTACTTCTACACTGCAAGCAGGTACTAAGGTTAGCCAAAGATTAAGAAGGTTAAGCCTTTGGAACACTTTAGCTGAATCTAGTGTGCTCTTACCGTAATTCTTCAACGTGGACGAAGCGATCGACGACTGACTATTTGCTTTTTACAGACCAGTGACTCTGAGGTTTTGAGTTTTGAGCGAATTCAGCCTTTTTACCTTTTACCTTTTGCCTCTAGTCTAATTTTTCTCCAGTAAGGACAAAAATGGGATCGATCGCGGCAAAGGTCTGATTCATGCCCCGTTTTTCGAGCCGATTCACCGCAGACTGCACGACTTCAATGTTGCGGGCTTGCAATTCGGCGAACGTTTCTGAAATCTGATAAAGACCTTCTAGCGTGGCAGCCGTTGCCACCAGGAAGGGCCAGCCAAAGGGATCCTGCCCCATGTTTATGGCACGCCGCCACACGAGCAGCGCCACCCCAATCGTGCCGACCGCCAGGATATTCGTCAGGAGGAAGCCGGCAATCTCCGGTAGGGAAGGGGCCACGTGGAGTAGCAACGCCCGCCAGTTCACCATGACCGCCGGGTCGATCAGGTAGGCGCCGTTCCCTCGGTAGGGGTCCAGGGCACCGATTTCGCCCAGGTAGGAGCGCATCCCGCCGAGGCCGACCAGGACGACGGACAGGAGCGCCAGCACGCCTCCCCCCAGGACCGCGGCGACTATCGCCCTCCACCGCCACTGCACCAGC
>JBBSHC010000407.1:0-4402 GCA_038253425.1 Leptolyngbyales cyanobacterium
ATCTGTTACTCTCTGCCTCGTTGCTTCTGACGCAAGTAAGAAATTGTGGTTTGCAGGCGCGATCGCACTGTTTCTGCCATGCGATAGACTTCGCGCGTGGATAGTGGGGTGGGTGGTAGCTGCTTCCAGGGATACTCGATCGGCTGTACATAGTACTGCAAGCGGGTTCGCATTGCCCAGACGCCCATTGACGGGAATAGGATAAAGAACACGATCAAGGGTGATAGCGGAAACAACGGAAGCCCTAATCGACGTGCCAGCCGTTGCACATTGACCGTTAGCGGATGCAGGTACTCGTTGCCCATACAAACGACTGGCAAGACTGGCATCTGATGACGTAAGCTCAGCCGCAGAAAGCTGGGATCAAAGGTTGCAAGATGATAGCGCTGCCGCCAACCTTTGCTCAACCCGCGCCAGCCTTCAGGCGCATAAAGAAGCAGTCGATTCTCAGTGTGTTGCTCATTTTGCACGGCAGTTTCAAACGGCTGGCGCTCTGCCCGTATCCCACCCAGCGTCTGTGCCCACCCTTTTGGCAACCAACCTAAGAGCCAGGGATGATCGAAAAAGATGGGGTGTGCTAATGGCTGGATAAACCAGCCGTGCTGTTGGCTGAGCAACACTCCCAAGCCTACAAAGTCCCACGGGAAGCACATGCCAGCGTGGTTCATGGCAATGAGTAGGGAACCCTTCACGGGCAAGTTTTCAGTTTGGTGCAGCGTGGCACGAAAGTAGTGCTGCAAAATTGGCGTCAGAATTTCTGACTGAAAGGCTTGCTGATAGGCTGGATCAGGTTCAGGAGGGGATAATCGCTCTACGGGTGATGGCTGCGATCGCAGTCTCGATCGCGCCTGGAGTCGCAACCAACGCAGCACTAGAGCAAGGTAGAACCCACCTGGAAGCAAAAATAGCCCATATTCCAGCCAGATCCAGCCGTCTGGATCTGGTTTGTAGTGTTGCCAATGGCGGTTAAACAAAATCAGCCAACCGGGTGGATACCACAAGCAAAACCAGTCAAACCAACGAAAGCGATAGGGTTGAGTCAAGGTCTTTGCATCCAAACCAGAATCTCATCAACCGTAGCAGGCGAGTTGTATCAGAATGGCTTTGAGCGTTGGCGAGCAAGCTACAGTCGCCTTGAGCGATCGTCTGCCATCTTGTCAATCGCTCAAGGCGACTGCTTCAGCATCACCTTACCAAGCTATGAAAAGATTGCTCCCCCACAAAGCGCTCGATCAAACCTGCTGCTAAAGAGTTTGTAGTGTCAGGTACGTTACGTTGCGTTTGTAGCACTCCTATCTCGTAAGAATCAGCTCTTTAGATCTCCGACTTTTTGGAAAAGTCGGAGATCTTTTTGATGACAAAACTAGACTTCCCTGAGCACTTTAGGCAGGAGCTTGTTTGCACTTCAGCCCGCTACATCCTTATTATTAGTGCTGCTTAGGATAGAAACAATAACCTGTTGGCAGACGTTAGCGACGCGCTAACCTGCTAAAAATTCTTCGCTCTCTAAATTTTGGGCAGTGGCAGGCAATTCCAAACAGTAGCCCGCACCGTATACCGTTTTGATATAGCAGGGATGACGTGGGTCCGGCTCTAGTTTGGTTCTCAGGTGACGGACGTGGACTCGAATGGTTTCAATGTCATCGTCTGGATCGTAGCCCCAGACTTCCTTTAAAATCTCGCTGGGTGAAACGGTTTGACCATGCCGTTGGAGCAAACAGTGCAAAAGCTCAAATTCCAGATGGGTTAGCTTCACCGTTTGCTCAAACCAAATGGCTTCAAATCGCTCTGGTACAAGCGTTAAGGGACCGTAGTTCAAAATTTCGCTGTGTTTGGCAGCTTGCGGAATGCGATCGGTGCGTCGCAGTAGTGCCCGCACTCGTGCCAGCATTTCTTCTAGCTCAAATGGTTTTGTGAGGTAATCATCGGCACCGGCGTTAAAGCCTTCAACCTTGTTCTGCGTTTGCCCCAAAGCTGTGAGCATGAGTACCGGAATATCAGATGTGCGCTCATCTCGTCGCAGCCGCTGACACACGGTAAACCCGTCTACCTTAGGCAGCATCAGATCAAGCATCACCAGATCCGGCTGTAATTGCAGAGCCATCGCTTGCCCCTTAATGCCATCAGCCGCCTGACTGACATCGTAACCAGCCATCTCAAGGTTGACGGCGACGAGTTCTGAAATTGCAGGGTCATCGTCGATGACGAGTATCCGGGGCATCGTTCAAAGGAAGTAAAGGTGCTGATGTGTGACGACCGTTCAAGAGTTGCGAAGATCTCTATTACAAATTATAAACAGGGAATCTAAATCTTTTCTAAAGAATTGCCTTCTTGCTCAAAAAATCTTTTTATAGCTGCCGCCACAGGGCTTAGGACATTGGGATCAAAGGGGGTGTGGGGCAATGCCCCCAGCCAGGGGTTCCACCCCTGCACCCCGTCCTCCCGAGAATGGCTATGGCTATACATTACAGAAGCGCTGAAATCAATGCCATGCTTCGTTCGGCGTCCTCTTACAATCAAAGCAGGAGTATACGGTCAAGAATGATGAGGTCAAGAAACGATTGATCGTGTTTATAGTGCTGGTGTTTGCCTTGATGGGGACGCTCATTTATGCGGCTAAACTGCATCGGGTGGCTGAAACTGCGCCTAAGCTAGCGATCGCGCACGACAAGGATGGCTGTAAAAGTGATGCGATCGCCAACGTCAAGGTTTCGGTGATTATTCCTGCATACAACGAGGCAGTGAATCTTCAAGACTGCATTTTGTCTGTACTACAGGGGACAGACCTTTCAGCAGACCAACTGGAGGTTTGGGTGGTTGATGATCAGTCAACCGATGGGACGCTGGCGATCGCGCAAACTTTACAGAAAACACTCAACGAGCCTCGCTTAAGGGTACTGGCGGGTCAGCCTCGCCCAGAGCAGCAAACCTGGATGGGCAAGAATTGGGCGTGTACGCAGGCAGTCGCTCACGCTACAGGCGATTTTTTGCTGTTTATCGATGCCGATGTTCGGCTGAAGCCAGGGGCAATCGTGGCGGCGATCGAGACCGTGCAACGCGAGCAGATCGATCTGCTGACTCTATGCCCGGAAATTGTCTGTGGTTGCCCGTCGGAGTGGTTGATACAGCCGTGGCTCATGAGCTTACTCATGGCTGGGTTTGATTTCAACGAGGTAAACGATTCAAACACTGACGCCGCGTTTGCAGCCGGGATGTTTATGCTGTTTCGGCGCACGGCGTATGAGCAGGTGGGCGGGCACCAGTCGGTTGCCGATCAAGCCGTTGAAGATGTGGAACTGGCGCGTCGTCTCAAGCGACAAGGGCTAAAACTGAAATACGTGGTGGGGATCGAGTTGGCGTCTGTTCGTATGTATCGCTCTTTTGCAGGCGTGTGGGAAGGCTGGACTAAAAACTGGCATCTTGGTTCGCGGCGTAATGTCTCAACTAGCCTCTTTTCGGCTGTCATCATGCTTTGGGTGGGTGTACTTTCCTGGTTGGGGTTAGTGGCGCTATTGTACAGAGAAAGCACTACTGGACTAACCGGAGTTGATTTATTGTCGATCGCGATCGCCCTGCTTGCGATCGGTTGGCACTATCGCCTTCGTCGCTCGATTGAGCGCGTCACTGGTATACCGCCCCGTTATTGGTGGCTTTCGGGCATTAGCGGCGTACTGGTTGCCGCCATTGCCATTGCCTCTATTATTAAGACGGAAACAGGTTGGGGCTGGACGTGGCGTGGGCGATCGCTAACGCTTCCAGACAAACGCTTTTAGCTTGCAAGCCCAAACCAACTAAGAAGGAAGTAGACAAGCCAAACTGAAACGCCTCGCCGCTAGAGGCTGACCGCTGATCGCTGATCGCTTTATGACTTGGATACCTCTATCCTATATAAACATTATCCGGTTCTCAAGGCAGAAGCCAGCGTCGCCTGAATCGTCTTTTTTGCCCCTTTTTCGGTCATCTCACCCCCAACCTGATTATGCCAATGAAACTCGAAATCGTTGTTCAGGTTCTCATCGAGATTCTCATCGTCATTGGGCTTTCTCGATTGGTTGGCTTAGGCTTTCGGCGGCTCAAGCAACCACTGGTCATCGGTGAAATTGTGGCGGGGGTCATGTTGGGACCCTCTTTACTGGGCTTAATTGCGCCGAGTGTGGCGACGGGGCTTTTTCCACCCGAAACGATCCCGTTCTTAAATGTGCTCTCGCAGATCGGGCTGATCTTTTTTATGTTCTTGATTGGGTTGGAGCTAGACCCGAAGTACCTCAAGAACCAGCTTGATATTGCAATATTGGTATCGCACGTCAGTATTTTGGTGCCGTTCTCGCTCGGCACGTTGCTGGCACTCTTACTTTATCCACTGGTGTCGAGTGGCAGTGTATCGTTTACAGCCTTCGCCCTC
>JBBSHC010000408.1:0-4381 GCA_038253425.1 Leptolyngbyales cyanobacterium
CGTGTGCTGCAAATTTCGATTGACATCACGGTAGCTCAGCCCCTTAATCTGCTCCCAGGGCTTCCCTTCTGCCAGCTCTTTGCAGGTGTAGTCAAATTCGTGACGGCAGACGAAATCAATGACGGGATTGTCGTTTAGCGTTTGCTCCGGTAAGACTGCGACATGGGCACCAATAAACCCAATCTGCACTGACGGGTTTTGCGCTTTAATCGCAGCGGCACACGCCACATCGTTGGCCAACGAAGGCGTACTGGTGTGCATGATGACGAGTTCGTAGTCTTTGGCGATCGCCAGCACATCATCGACAGTCTGCCCATGCGGTGGTGCATCCACTAGCTTGCTCCCAGGCACAAGAGCGGCGGGCTGTGCCAACCAGGTGGGATACCAATAGGAGGTAATTTCGCGTTTTGCCTGGTAGCGTGAGCCAGCACCACCATCAAACCCTTCAAAAGAGGGCGGGCTTAAAAATAGAGTCTTCTTCACAAATCGGTTCTCCTGATGCCAAAGCTGATCATCCCAACCTTGTCTGTAGTTCTACACTCTCGCTGTTTATATTGACAGCAAACGGACAGGACGGGAAATGCCTGCACAAACTATAGAACAATCACCTCAGATGAGACAGTAGCGAGTATTTACAACCGTAATATGTCGCTGGCGTGAAGTTGGTATGGTAATGGAACCCAATGAAAAAATCTAAAGCGTTGATCCTTCTTTGTCAACGGTTGCAACGCTTTTTCGTGCCAATGTTGTAGCGTAACCGATATGCTTAATGAAGGTAACCCACGCAATGAGACTGTCTGCTGACCCAACTCACTGCTGACTCAATTCAAAGTTGGCTCCATTCAAAGCTGTTTTTTGGATCCTTGCGCTTTGGGTTCTTGCGTAGCCGTCCTATGAATTGCACTTAAAGCTATACCCCCTGAGCATGGCTCCAACTTCGCTCTTACAGTACTTAAGCTATAGTTGAATGGAGGTAAGCGGATTCGAACCGCTGACTTCTTGCATGCCATGCAAGCGCTCTACCAACTGAGCTATACCCCCTGGTGTGTTTCTTATGATGCCTTGATCGCCCCGATTCGTCAAGCCGACGATCTCATTTCAGCGATCGCTCTCATTCTACGCTTGATCGCGATAGAGTTTTTAGAGGTCTGATATGTGTTCTTATGACTGAGACTCCGCAAAATTTTTCGCAACCGCACTCGCAGCCAGATCTTGATCTGGAAGGCTTGCTGCAATCGCTGCGGCGTAAAGAAGGCTCTTGGATTCAGTGGGGGCAGTCTTGTCAGGCGTTACAAACCGCAGGCTACAGCCCTCAGGCAATTTTTGAGGCTACGGGCTTTGAGCCGATTCAGCAAAACCAGATTATTGTTGGTGCCCAAGTCTACGCTAGTGCTGTTAATGCTGGCATACCTGAAGCTGTGAGCACTCATTTTGAGCGTAAGGGCAGCGATTTGCTGTACGAGTTCCGCGTCCTTACGTATATGGAACGGGCGGCAGCAGCTACCTTAGTGGTTGAGAAAGGTCTCGACCTTGATGAAGCGCGTGACCTTACCAAAGCAGTGAAAGATTTTTCGCGCCTCAGTGCCTTACCAGAGGGCTTTACCAATCATCCTGGAGATGCGATCGCATACCAATCGTTGAAACAGGCACGTCAGAAAGCCGACCTACAGGAACGGTCGCGTCTCATTGCAAAGGGGCTACGGTTTGCCCATAGCAGTACTGCCCGCAAGCAGATTGAACAACTGTTGATGGACTTTACCGTGACGCCCACTGTAGCTGCACCGCTCCTTCCGGTCTATCGCCTCGAAACAGATGAAGATATGCCGCGCGTTCTTCCAATGGTGGGCAGGCTACCGCTAACAAACGCCGATCTTCAGGCAGTGCCAGTGGTTGAGCCGATCGAACCCTTTGGCATGGTGAAGTTCGAGGGTGCGGCCGCCTGGGTACCTGTTCCAGGTTGGCACGTCATTCTCATTGCCGAAGATCCGGTTGTGTTTCTGTGCGATAGCCAAAATTTGCCAACCCCCCTTCCTGGTAGGCGAGAAGATGTCATGGTGGTAGTAGACCGAGAACAGCGAGAGTGGACGAGCGATCGCTACTTTATTGCTGAACAAGGGAACCAAATCCAGGTGCAATGGTTTGAGCAACCACCGGATTGCCCCCTCTTGGGTCAGGTCGTTCTCATTATGCGTCCCAAAAAGGTGCTGGATGAGAGCTACAACAAGGACTATTTTGGACAGAGACCGGGCTATGACGGTTGGCAGACGGATGAATAAGGACAGTTCGCCACAGAAAAGGGAATCCTTAAAAGCGTGAGCAGCCGCGATTACTACAGAAGTAAGCGCTGTAGGCACGTGTACTCAAAAACCCAAAGAGTCAAACCGCCTACAAAGTAAATGTTGTAGACATGAGCAATCAAGCCCCTTCTCAGTCAGCAGACATCATTGAACTTAGGGCTTACGCAAAGATCCCCAACCTCTACAATGGCGTCGGTTACTGGCTAAGTTTTAACCAGAAGCCGCGACTCTAAACCCTTATGCGTCAGTCGTAGCACTGAAGAATTCTGATGCTGAGCGCTGACGGCTAAAAGCTTTGCGAGGCTGTCAGTTGAAGTGAGAAGCTTCTACTCAGTCCTTCACTGCTCACAACGGTAAAGCTGATACGGCACACCCAGTCGGTAATAACGCGATGGGTCTAACGTGCAGTCGATCGCAGTTTTGGCAGCATCGCGCAAGAAAAGCTGGGATGGATAATCAGTACGCTTGAGACCGGGTGCAACCATCCAGAAATCAAATGGAGTCATGAGCGGCGGCTGGAACGTCGTTAAATTCTGCCAAATTTGGTCATAGGTAAGTGGTTTGCGTAAGCGATCGCTGTTGCCGCTAGTTGCTGACGGTGTAAGCCGAAAACGTGGCATAAACACCATATAGCGATGTGCATTTGTCTCAGCGCGATAGCCGTTGGGGTCATGCAGCGCCAGTGCAAAGCTCAGCCCTAAAGCAACATCCTGGAGATCGCGGTAGGGCATACCGAGTAAAAGAGGGGTCTTGTCAGTGCCGCGTTGCAGATTGCGCGCAAACAGATCAGGCTGGTAGGGCTTTAAGAACACCTGGTTCGATACGACAAGTGTGCTGCTGAGAACGCCAATCAAAAGCACAGCTAAAACAAGCGATCGCCCTGGAAACCGGAGCAAATTGAGCGCAGTAGGCGGCAAGTGACGAGAAGAGTAGCGCTCACGTTGAGGATTCACCGTTTTAACCTGTGGTTGCGCCAGGCAGGCACCAAGCAACGCACAAAGGGCAGGAAAGTAGAGAAAATTGTAGCGGGGTACAGAGGTAATATCTTTGCCCAGGACGTAAACGATCGACACAAACTCCAGCAGTACGCACAGCACAAACACAACCAGCATCCGGGTTGCAAGGTGCGTGTCAGGTGTGCTCCACAATTGCCCAAAACGACCAGCCAGTTGCCACAGTAACCAGAGGGTAAACAGCAGCATCAACACCCCCATGAGGATAGCGCCCCCCAGGGGTTGATTCTCGATCGGCAGTGCAATCACCATCACCAGCCAGCCAGCAGGAAACTGATACAGCGGCGCGATCGCATCCATCCAGTCCGGCTCAAATGGTTTCATCCAATTCGTTTCAGGACGGCTCATGTGGCTGAGAAAGGTCGGCAACCACGGTAGGTACGTGAGGCAGACACCACTGGCAGCCAGCGTAACAGCGATGAGTGCGCGGCGGGTGTGTAGGGTGTAAGGTGCAGGATGCAGAGTTGGCAGTGACTTGAAGGTCAGAATATTGATTAAGAGCGTTGCCACTTGAGCGGCGAATGCCAGAAGAAAGAAATAGTGAACGTAGAAACCAAGGCTATTCACTACAATCCAGCCGCACCATACACCTGGTCGAATTTTTCGTTGATAGAGATCTGTTTGTACCTGATAAAGCCCCAGCAACGACAGGATAACCAGCAGCATTGGTAACGTGTAATGACGGGCTTCCTGCGAGAGATACACCGCAAACGGCGATACTGCCATCACCATTGCGCCTGCCAAACCTGCTGCTGGTGAGAAAGCGATGCGATTAAGTTGATAGAGGGCTGCGATCGCCACCACCCCAACAAACGCAGGCAATGCCCGTAGCTTCCAGATCCAGGAAAACGGTAACCCCTCACTCCAGCGCAGCCAATCATGCATCCAGCAGAAAAACAGCGGCGGATGAACCGATTGGCTGGCAACAGTATGGGCAATTTGGGCGCAGCTTGTGTCTGGATTGAGGGTAAACACCTGCTCTAGCGCTGAGAGCGAAAAAGCTTCATTTAAGGGCACATCATCATAGTTGCGTCCCAGGCTAAACAGCGCTGTAATCACCTCATCCAACCA
>JBBSHC010000409.1:0-4364 GCA_038253425.1 Leptolyngbyales cyanobacterium
GAGCGATCGGAGCAGGTCGCGTTGACTTATAGTCTGCCAAGCCGCGATCGCTAAACGGTTCCAGCGTTGCTTTTTTCAAACTGCCTGCAAAGCAAGCCCAAAGTAAGGTTGTACTGTCTCACTCAACTTCAATGTGATTGCCAAAAGCTCACGGCTGACTGCTGAAACCCGATTAATGTCCAGTTTCAGCGAATGATAAATCCCTGTCTTAACTGTTTAACGTTCACTGAAGAGCGACTGTCTCATGCTGAAAGCGATTCGCAGAAAAATCTACCGCGTTTTGTCTACTGTCAAATCTGATCTTAGCTACCAGCTTGCTCTGAGCAAACATGCTAAAAAGTTACCGACCCTGACTGCCCAGGATCAGTTGATTGTCGAGGCATGTCGTAAAGACGGAGCGTTTGTTACCTCTCTAGAAGCGCTAGGGCTTGCCTCAACGCCCAAAATGTTGCAAGCGGCGGAGAAACTGCTCGTTGAGATGCAAGCGGTTCTAGTGAGGCAAACAGACATGAAAACCTGGGGCACTTGCGAGAATCCTGCTTACCCACAAATTTTTACGGTGACCGATCTACCTGAGTTTGTAGAGTGGGCGACAGATCAACGTTTACTCAATATTGTTGAGCATTACCTGGGTCTTCCGGCTGAGTTTCAAGGCGTCCACCTGAGACGCGATTTTGCGAACGAACGCCCTGTAACAACTGAGCTATGGCACAAGGATTTAGAAGATCGTCGGGTGATTAAAATCTTTGTCTACTTATCCGACGTCATTGAGGAGACGGGTCCCTACGAATACATCCCTAAATCTCATGTGACGCCTGCGATCGCACGCCAAATTGATGCGGCTATTCTACAGCGAGTGATCGCAAAGCCTGGTGACCTGGGCATTGACGATACTGAAATGGCTGCGATCGTTCCCCGCTCTCGGTGGAAAGCATGTGAAGGCTCTGCTGGTATGGTGCTGTTCTCCGATGCGGTAGCGGTCTTTCATCACGGCAAATCGCGTCAAAAGGGAAGATCAGCGCTGTTCTTTGTGTACACCACGCAAAAGCCGTTGCGACCAGAAGCTTGCACGCAGTATCACGATCGCACCTTTGCGAGACCCGACCAGCTCCAACCTCAAATCTAAGCCAGCAAGCTTAACGGCTCATCAACGGTGTTTTGTGTGAGTCATGTGTAAGCAGTGAGGTTAAGCGTTTTGCCCTCAGCAGGGAGTTTCATTCCTTTTACTCCTAATCAATCACATCTGGCGTTGCTACCCAATGCGCTACGAGTTGAGCTGAGAGCGGAGGCAGCGTTCTGACCTTAAAGTTGAAGGTGGCTCCCAACATAGCTGGAAGAAGAGCAAGAGTTGCGTAAGCAACTAAAACTACAGTTGTTGACATTAGGAAACTCTTGCTTTTGCTGACGGTCTCATCCGTGAGGCATGGTCGCGCATAAAGCGATCGGCAATTTGAGCGCGCTGCCGTCGTTCAGTCTTCGGTTGGTCAATCATTTTGCCTAAACTGAGCAAGCTCGTGATTTCTTCCCATAGTGAGCGATCGGCGGTATGGAGATCAATCAGCGTCAGCCCAACCCCTAGCAGCAACAGTGCTACCCCAAAGACAAACAGCGACAGTGAAATTGGAATGAGCCATTCAAGATCTAGCAGGCTTCTCAGTGCCAAAGTCAGGGTGCTGGCGATCGCGCAGAGCAGCGCATAATGATTGGCGACCATGCCGTAGTGAACAATCTTGTAGCGATATTGCAGTTGTCGCAGGTGTTTCTTTGCTTGCAGTACACGGTTTGTGAAGCGATCGCTACTGGTCACATCACTTCGACTCTCACTACCCGCTTCTAACAAATCAAGGCATTGACGATTAGCGACCTGCAAACGCTCTTCAAGGACAGTTTGGCGCATCCCCAGACGGCTTAGCAGTAGCGCGCAAGCAATCGTCATCAGCAGCGAGTTGAGAATTAACTGAATTAATTGGGTCGTCTGCTCAACGCTCATGCAATTCCCTCAGCAACGGTGGGCAATGTAGGCAAATCATACGAGGTGTTCACCTACGAAGCAATCAATAGTCATCAATATACTAGATTAGTTTAGTACGTTTGAACTAATTTGTTGCGATCGATGAGAGAAACGATCGCGGAGAGAGGTTCGTTGGGGAATACATGCTAAAAGGGTTATTACATCAGCGTTCCAAAATGGCGAGAAGCTCTAGAAAGACGCCATTTGTCCAGCCAAAGCCGATTTCATTAGAGCTATAGCCGAAGTGAATTTCATCAGAAACGTCGCAGGAGCAGTTACAAACATCGTATTTTTCGACCAGCGTGCCGTACTTTTCAAACTCCTGCACCAGCATGGCGATAAATTTGCGTGCTAGCCGATGACCCTCCTCGGTGTAGCCATACCGACAAAGCCCCTGCACGGCAAAGAGAGTCAAGGGTGCCCAACCAAAGGGTGCATCCCACTGATTGCCTGTAACGTGAGTGCTGGTGAGCAAACCACCGGGCATTTCAAACTTATCGAGGTTTTGCACGACTCGTTTTGCCTGCTCAGGAGAGGCGATGCCTGCCCAAAGTGGATAGAACGTGGTAGCAAACTCGTAGCGACGGTGATGGCTAGGGTCTTCAAGCAGGGTGTCATCGGCGCGAAAGTTGTAGTCAAAATACAGCCCTGCTTCTTCATCCCAGAGAAAGTAGTCGATGCGTTGGTGCCGCTCGTCCGCTCGATCGCGCCACTGTTGCGCCACGCCTTTTAACCCCAGAATGTCATAAATAGCGGCTAAATCTTGCTCCATTTGATGCAGCAGTACGTTCAGGCAAACGGGCGCATAGTGAATAATATCGATGCTGAAAGGTCCAAAGCGATTGGTGATGTCAAATCCAGACTCGCGCATGGAGCGATCGCCCTTGTAAAAAAGGTCTGTCAGGGTATCAGTTTCGCGATCGTAGTAAAGGCTGAGGTCATAGTCGTTGACTTCAAACTGACGGTAGTACTCGCGGACGCGATCGTAGTGGGTTCTGCCCTGCTCATCTTTTTCAGAAACCAGTACTTCAGGGGCAGGACCATCCCCCAAGGCATAGTAGCGTGATAAGCCAGTGGCTTGATTTAGGTGCGGCGGCACCGTCCAGTAATAATAGTAGCGCTCTGCCATCGGCAGCACTTGCTGAAGCCAATCCGTGTCTTGAGTGTGCTCAAACATGGCTCTGATCATGAGCGTAAGAACAGGCGGCTGCGATCGCGAAAGCTGATACGTCCGGTTGGCATTGAGCACAGTCCCGTAATGTTCGACTTCGTAGACCAACTGCTCCACCATGCTCTTGGCAAGATCGAATTGACCGTCACGCAGCAGCCCAAGCTGAATGAAGTAGCTGTCCCAGCCATACATTTCGTTGAACCGCCCCCCCGGCACCACGTAGGGATGCGGCAGATAAAGCAACCCGTGTTCCTCAATCTCTTCTAGCTCGGCAGGGAGTTCGCGTAGTTCAATCGATGTCCATTCGCTATCTAACATTTGCTGAAGCCGTTGCGCGATCGCGTCTCGATCTTCGTCACGCGAAATATAGACTAACCAGGGTTTACCAGGCGGATGATCCAGTTTGGGATCTTGCGCCGCTTGCAGAATGTGTGCCTGAGAGCGGTAGAGCGTTTTCCAGGTAACGCTGATGTAGTCTTTCACCGCCTGGATTTGCGCGTTTGATGGAAAGATTGGTGCATCAAGGGTCAATTGGTCGGTCAATGGTTTCACTCCTTTGAATGGCTAATCAGCAGGGCAACAGGGAAATGCTGGAGCGCTTCACCCAGCAAAAGCCTGTCCTGACTGTGAATCGACTGGGCGGTGATGACGTTAGTCCAGGCGGACGGGGTGCCCTGCGGCAAGGAAAGGTGGGTTTCTCTCCAGACTGCCTGACCCAACGGACGTTCCCCAGGCTGCACGAGACGGGTGAAAAAGCGGGGGGCAATGGCGATCGCGACCTGACCTTCAAAGGTTCTACTAAACGCGATCACATGCTCTTTCAACTCACCGACAATCTCTAATGGTTGATAGTCCCCCTGCTGAAACAGTGCCGTGAACTTTTGCCGAGCTTGTAGTAATTGGTAGGTTAGAAACAGTTTAATAGTGCCCTCTGTTCGGGTAGAAAACAGGTCATCAATCAGGGCTAATGGATCTTGCGACAGTGCTGCTTTAATCTGCTCAAGGGCTGACATACGCTGCGGATAATCAACCGGACGACGGTTATCAGGATCGACAAAACTCAGGTTCCAAAACTCGTCCCCTTGATAGAGATCGGGCACACCCGGCGCAATGTTTTTAAGCAGCACCTGCGACAGCGAATTGAGTATGCCATACTCAGCGATCGTTTGCTGAAAGGGTCTA
>JBBSHC010000410.1:0-4362 GCA_038253425.1 Leptolyngbyales cyanobacterium
AGCGGTCAGCTTTTTGCTCATCGGACTGTGGCTTATACATTTAAACATCGCTGTAATTAGCGCCTGAGAATTAATTAGAACATCGATCGAACTGTGGAATGCCAGTAAAACCGTGCTGTGCTAGCAACTCACTGCTGCGACTCAGAAAGCACTACAATGCTTTAAGTAGAGCTTGCTACTGAGCGTGTCGCAACCGATCAGTAGTTTAGCGCTGGCACCCCGATCGCCCGTTTCTGTCTCGTTCCTACCCATCTATTTTAGAAGTGCATGACTGACGCGCCCGTCTCTCATATCCGTAATTTTTCCATCATTGCCCACATCGATCACGGCAAATCGACTCTGGCTGATCGCCTGCTGCAAGATACAGGGACGGTCAACGCACGGGAAATGAAGGAACAGTTTTTGGACAACATGGACCTGGAGCGCGAGCGGGGCATCACCATCAAACTGCAAGCAGCGCGGATGAACTATACCGCACGGGATGGTCAGCAGTACGTCTTGAATTTGATCGATACACCAGGACATGTGGACTTTTCCTACGAGGTGTCGCGATCACTGGCAGCCTGTGAGGGTGCGTTGCTGGTGGTGGATGCATCACAGGGTGTGGAAGCACAAACGTTGGCAAACGTCTATTTGGCGTTAGAACATGACCTGGAAATTATTCCAGTTTTAAACAAAATTGACCTTCCTGGTGCCGAGCCTGACCGCGTGAGACAGGAAATTGAAGAGGTCATTGGGCTGGATTGCAGCCACGCGATCGAAGCCTCGGCAAAAGAAGGCATTGGCATTGAAGATATTCTAGAAGCGATCGTGCATCGAGTGCCCCCGCCTCAAGACACTGTGAACGAGCGTCTCCGCGCACTGATTTTTGATAGCTACTACGACACCTACCGGGGTGTAATTGTCTACTTCCGGGTCATGGATGGGACGGTCAAAAAAGGCGATCGCGTCCGGTTTATGGTATCGGGTAAAGAATGCGAGATTGACGAACTCGGCGTACTCTCACCCACCCAGATGCAGGTAGACCAACTACATGCCGGGGAAGTCGGCTACCTATCAGCCGCCATCAGAGCAGTCGAAGATGCCCGCGTTGGCGACACAATTACACAGGCAGCGGCTCCTGCCCTCTCTCCTTTACCTGGCTATGTCGAAGCCAAGCCGATGGTCTTCTGCGGCATGTTTCCGATCGATGCCGACCAGTTTGAGAATTTGCGCGAATCGTTGGAAAAGCTCAAGCTGAGCGATGCTGCACTGCACTATGAACCAGAAACGTCTAGCGCGATGGGGTTTGGCTTT
Organism: Leptolyngbyales cyanobacterium; assembly: GCA_038253425.1. Taxonomy (GTDB): domain Bacteria; phylum Cyanobacteriota; class Cyanobacteriia; order Leptolyngbyales; family Leptolyngbyaceae; genus Stenomitos. The sequence goes on from JBBSHC010000410.1 coordinate 1,297, forward strand.
CGTTGCGGTTTCTTGGGCTTGTTGCACATGGAAATCGTCCAAGAACGCCTAGAGCGAGAGTACAATCTGGACTTGATCACAACGTCGCCTTCGGTGGTATATCGGGTGACGACGCTCAAAGGAGAGGTGCTAGAAATTGACAACCCCAGCCGGCTACCCGATCCGCAGCAACGAGAAAAAATCGAAGAGCCGTACGTTCAAGTAGACATGATCACGCCCGAAGCGTATGTCGGCACGTTGATGGAGCTGAGCCAGGGACGGCGCGGTATTTTCAAAGATATGAAATACCTGACGCCGGGGCGCACCACGTTAGTGTACGAGTTACCGCTGGCAGAGGTAGCAACTGACTTTTTTGACCAGATGAAGTCTCGATCGCGGGGCTATGCCAGCATGGAATACCAGCTCATCGACTATCGGGAGAACCCCCTCGTCAAGCTAGATATCATGATTAACGGCGACCCGGTAGATCCGTTAGCAACCATCGTGCATCGTGATAAGGCATACGGGGTCGGTCGTGCCCTCACCGAAAAGCTCAAAGAACTCATCCCACGGCACCAGTTTAAGATTCCCATCCAGGCAGCGATCGGCAGCAAAATCGTTGCCAGCGAACATATTCCCGCTCTACGCAAGGATGTGCTTGCCAAGTGCTATGGTGGTGATATTTCTCGCAAGAAGAAATTGTTGCAGAAGCAAGCGAAAGGAAAGAAGCGCATGAAGTCGATCGGCACGGTTGACGTGCCCCAAGAAGCCTTTATGGCAGTGCTCCGGCTAGAGCAGTAAGCGCGATCGCCAGAGGCGGCTTTAAAGCTTTCGTAAATTCTTCATGTGCAAAACTGTAGTTGCACGGATCTGTCCGCTAACCTTGGGAGAAAGAATTAGCTTACGGTATCCTTATCCTCTACTGAATCATTATGAGAATTCTGGTCACAGGCGGCGCTGGTTTTATCGGTTCGCATCTGATTGATCGGTTGATGCTAGAAGGTCATGAAGTTATTTGTCTGGATAACTTCTATACCGGACACAAGCGCAATCTGTTGAAGTGGTTTGATCATCCCTATTTTGAGCTGATTCGCCACGACATTACAGAACCGATTCGGCTAGAAGTAGACCAGATCTACCATCTTGCCTGTCCGGCTTCACCTGTGCATTATCAGTACAACCCGGTTAAAACGGTTAAAACTAACGTCATTGGTACGCTCAATATGTTGGGGCTGGCAAAACGAGTGAAAGCCAGATTTTTGCTGGCATCCACCTCTGAAGTGTATGGTGATCCAGAGGTGCATCCTCAAACTGAAGACTACCGGGGAAACGTCAACACGATAGGCATTCGGAGCTGCTACGACGAAGGGAAGCGCGTTGCCGAAACTCTCGCTTTTGATTACTATCGCCAAAACGATGTTGAGATTCGCGTTGCCAGAATTTTCAACACCTATGGTCCCCGGATGCTGGAAAACGATGGTCGTGTCGTCAGCAACTTCGTGGTGCAAGCGTTACGGGGGACTCCTTTAACCATTTATGGTGATGGATCCCAAACGCGCAGTTTTTGCTATGTAGCTGATTTAGTGGAAGGCTTGATGCGCTTGATGAACGGTGAGCATCAGGGTCCGGTTAACCTGGGCAACCCCGATGAATACACCATTCTGCAACTGGCTCAGGCTGTACAGCAGAAAATCAATCCCTCTGCGGAGATCCGTTTGGAGCCGCTGCCGCAGGACGACCCCCGCCGCCGCAAGCCTGACATTACTAGAGCCATGGAATGGTTGGGTTGGCAACCAACAGTGCCCCTACAGCAAGGATTAGATTACACGATCGCCGATTTCCGGGCACGGATGACCAACCCTGATGCCAGTGAAGGTGTTGCCGGACGCGATCGCGTGACCTTGCTTTAATCGCAACATGCCGCTTGAGTCGTCTGCATCACAGAAGCACGAATCTGGCTTTACTTAGGCTGTGCTCTCAACGTTGACTAGGGTTGCGCCTCCACACCATTTGATCGATCGCTAGTACTTTTTTGAGGATTCACCCATGCGCGTTTGTGTGATTGGTACCGGATACGTTGGCTTGGTAACTGGAGCCTGTCTGGCTCATGTCGGTCATCAGGTGATTTGCGTTGACAACAATGCAGAGAAAGTCAAGTTAATGCAGACTGGTCAGTCTCCGATCTTTGAACCGGGGCTGTCTGACATTATCAAAGCGGCAATCCAATCGGAACAGATTGAGTTCACTACAGATCTGGCAGCAGGAGTCGCGCATGGACAAATTTTGTTTATTGCTGTCGGTACGCCTGCCTTGCCCAACGGCGAAAGTGACACCCGCTATGTCGAAGCTGTCGCTCGTGGCATTGGTGCCCATCTGACCAGTGACTACAAGGTGATTGTGAACAAATCTACGGTACCCATTGGATCGGGCGATTGGGTAAGGATGCTGGTCATGGAAGGCTTTGCCGAACAACGGGCAACTGCAAATACGGCGGTACTGGCTGGCACTGGTGTCACTGAAGAAGGGCTAACATCCAGCAAGTCATTGCTTCCAGAACCCGAATTTGACGTGGTGAGCAATCCTGAGTTTTTGCGGGAAGGGTGTGCGGTTTACGATACGTTTAACCCCGATCGCATTGTGCTGGGCAGCAACAGTGCCAAAGCGATCGCGCTCATGCAGGAACTCTATGCCCCTATTGTTGAGCGCCGATACGCAGCCGATAAAGCGTTAGCCGCCGTTCCGGTTGTTGTGACCGATCTCAGCTCAGCCGAAATGATCAAGTATGCGGCAAATGCGTTTTTGGCAACCAAAATCAGCTTCATCAATGAGGTCGCTAATATTTGCGATCGCGTGGGGGCAGATGTGGTTGAAGTGGCAAAGGGCATTGGCTTAGACTCACGAGTGGGCAACAAATTTCTGCAAGCGGGCATTGGCTGGGGTGGCTCCTGCTTCCCCAAAGACGTTGCAGCGCTGATCCATACCGCTGATGACTACGGCTATGAAGCACAACTGCTCAAAGCGGCGGTTGAGGTTAACCAGCGACAACGGATCATCACCATTGAAAAGCTTCAGCAAGTCCTAAAAATC
>JBBSHC010000411.1:0-4361 GCA_038253425.1 Leptolyngbyales cyanobacterium
CTCCACTTCCAGCAGACCGCAGCCAAGCATCGATCGCGGTATCTACCGACGGTACAGACGCCGCATCTGTAAAACCACTGGAGATTTCAGTCCCAGGAAAGGGCAGCGCCAGATTTGTAGCAGAGGTACTGGGATTGGGTTGGGTTAACAGGGTTGGATTGACAGCGTTCGTCGGCTGGACACCCGTTCCCGCAACGTTACCCGGAGACCGTACAGACTCTAACCCTGCTGGTGTGGCAGAAGATTGGAGGTAAGATGACGCTTCGCGCCCAAGCTGTTGCGCCAGATGGTTAATCAGCGCCGCAAACATCATTTCACCCTGTTGCCCCATGTTGTGCATCTTATCCAGCCCCTGGGACAACGACTCCTGGTAGGCTTGCACATTTCGCTGCAATGACTCAAAGACAACACTTAGGGTTGAGTCCAGCTTAATCAGTAATTCATCGGCTTGTGCTGGTGCTGCCTGAAGCGCTCCCATGTTCTGGTAAGCAGTACCTGCAAGCTGAGGCTCTAACCCCATTGCCCCAGTGTTAGTTGCATAAGGAAGCGCCTGCTGGCTACTGGTGCCACTTAAGCTTTGTGCCACTTGCTGCGGCAGCGTTTCTTGGAGGCGGCTCATCAGTGCCTGCAAAAACTCAGCAATCATCTGCTGCTGGTTCATGGGCACCTGACCAGCATAGCTTTGACGCTGTGCCTCTAGCTGTCGAATTTCTTGTACTAGCAACTCGCGCTGCTGACGTAGCCCATCCAGATCGGACTGCAACGGCTGCATCAGGCTCGATCGCAGGTAGCCCATTTCCTGCACGACCATCTGCAACATCTGCTGTGCTGTCGCTTCTTCCTGCCCATACGCCTGCGATCGATCCAATGGCGAACCCATTTGCGGCGCTTGGTAAGAGTCTGGCGGCGCTTGATAGTAGATGTCATGCGCTAGTAAATCAGGTCTAGCTCTTGCCTGCTCAACCTCTTCGCCTGCCATTTGTCGCCGCTGAAACGCAACCAGATAATTACGCACGCGTTCCAACACTTGGCGCTGGTGCGTCATCTCTCCAGAGACAACCCAGGGCAAGCGGGGAGTCGTTTTTTGCAGCACCCCATCAATATCCGCAATAAGCGCTTGAATTTGATCCTTCTGAGAAGTCACAATGTAACCCCTGACTTAGAACTGAGCAGAAGCGAACCAGGATGTAACTAGCATCCTTAATGTAACCAGGTTTCCCCACAGACGACCGTTGATTTAACGTTTTGGTGAAACACCTGGAAAATTGTGGTCTTAAATCAAGCCTTGAAAGCGCAAAAACGCCGCTCTGACGATGCTTTTACCCGATCTTACGGCCAGGAGCGAAAGGAAACCAATCTTAAAGTTAAGTAACTCAAAAATCAGCGGTAGCAATGGGCGATCGCTCGGTGGTTTTAGCCCCCTAATGTTTGGTTTCAAAGTCGCCTTGGAGGAATTCGTATCAGTTAATCATCTTAGTGCTAGAAAAGCCTGCGTGACCAGGAACGTCATTATCTGGACAAAGTGTACGTCAGGAAACTGAAAAAATGACAAAAGCTTGGGAAATTAACGGGTTGCAACGGTTGTCCTATCGCATGTTATGACCTTTGTTAGTACGTCTTGAGTGTTGGCAAAAATGCTTGCCCATTAGAACGAGGCGAAGGCAGAACAGGCTCATAAAGTTCTCCAAGAGTCTATACAAGCTCTGAGAGATCGGTCTCACGCATTGCCCAACTCATGCTGTACCGTGCGATCGACAGGCTTCAGAAGGCACATTACAGAAATACAAAGCTGAGCGGTGCTTCTATTTTTGATCTAGCTCTACTTTTGGTATGGCTCAGAAGCACTTTGTCTTGCGGCAAGATTAACTTGAGTCCGAAAGGCTTTAGGTTATTATGACTATGGTTCCCCAGTGACTATACTTTTAGCGTGATTAAAGATCCCGCATAGACTCTTGTGATGCGTCTGCCATAACACGGTGGGGTGTGTTTCCAGTAGCAAGGCTGTCGGCTGTTGAGGCGAGTGCCGATTGTCTACCGTGACAGAATGGTTTTGTTCATGCGAGTGTTTGAGCCAAACCAAAACCTTTGCACTATATTTACCCTGACCTGGATTTACCCTGACTTGCGAATGATGACGCGATTACCAAATGGAAGATCGATATAATCCTCGAGATGCTACCGCCAATATATCGATTCGCTTAGCGCCTTTTTTTGAAGGGCTGCCAGAGGGTGCTGTTGATAAGGCAACCGCTCACGTCGTGATGCGTAGTCATCCTGCTAATCAGGTGATCTTGCTGGAGAATGACTGGGGTAGCTCCGTGTATTTCATTTTAAATGGGTGGGTCAAAATTCGCACCTACAATTTAGATGGGAAGGAAGTGACGCTAAACATTCTGGGCAAAGGTGAACTGTTTGGAGAAATGGCTCCTCTGGATGAAGTGCCTCGATCGACCGATGTTATTACCCTGGCACCCACTGTAATTGGCAATATGCCTGCCCAAGATTTTGTTAATTTGCTGCATACTGAACCTCAGTCGGGCATTCGCCTGGCGCAATTAATGGCGCGTCGCCTCCGTCAGGTTAACCGTCGCTTGCGGCTTCGTGAGTCAGACAGCACATCACGGGTTGCCGATATCCTTTTGTTTCTTGCCGATGGACAGGGCAAAAAAGTCTCGACTGGTACGGAGATTCCTAACCTACCTCATCGTGAATTGAGCAGCCTCAGCGGTTTGGCGCGAGAGACGGTGACGCGGGTGCTGAGCAAGCTAGAAAAGAAGGGGCTGATTGTGCGCGATCGCGAGACGCTAACCATCCCCGACCCTCATGCGTTGGAACGGCTCATGATTTAGAGGCTGTGAAGAAGTAGTGTGATGCATTTTAGCGGTTAGCAGGCAGCAGGCAGGAGAGCGGCAAAAAGCTGATCGCTTCTTACCAATCAACCACTGCTACCCACACTTACTACTGACTCGAGCACGGGCACTAGCTTTAGTCCAAACTCGGTTTCAAAGCTAGCTTTTTTGTAATTCAAGCTCCAGAGTTCAAGCGCACAGTCATCATCAGGTTTAGCTGCTTGCAGGAGAAGATGAAACTCCTGGTCTTCTGGATGAGGCTGACAGATAATTTGTTTAATTGCACCAATCTGACGGCGATCGAGGGCAACGGCAAGACGCAGCAAGGCACTGAGTTGATCGACCACGCGACGATAACGCTTGTTGGTTAGATTCCGGTAATTTTCGTGCTTTTTCTTAGGCGTGGTTTTGCGGTGGTAGCGGGCGAGGTTGGCGATCGTTTCAATCTCGGTTTCTGTGTAGCCTAACAGGTCGCTATGGCGGATCAGGTAGTAAGAATGTTTGTGGTGCGAGGAGTGGCTCACGTGATGCCCACAGTTGTGCAAAATTGCGGCTGCCCAGAGTAATGCTCGCTCTTCAGTGCCCCAGTTGTGCAGCAGACCTTGAGTCTGGTCAAAGAGGCTAAGAGCAAAGTCGGCGACCTGTTCACCGTGGTCAAGCTTGACCTGATATTTCTCAGCAGTTTTTAAAATGCTGCGTTGACGAACTGATCCTTGATAGCGAAGGCGATCTTCAATGAAGCCGTGGGTCAGCATCCAATCAACAATGACGCCTTCTCGAAGCGATCGCTCACAAATGACGATCGTATCCATGCCCAACAGCGTCATCGCTTCTTGCAGAATGAGCGCACCCGCCAGAATGATTTCGGCACGGCGATCGTTCACGCCTGGAATCTGCGCGCGATCGACAACCGCAAGGCGACGGAGGCGATGCACCGTTTCCCGCAAATCTTTAAGGCTAAACTCATAGCCATTCAGTGGTGACGGCACTGCGCCCGTTTTTTCACGCGCATGAATAGTTGCCAGCGTCTCGATCGTGCCCGATGTCCCCACTAACCGTGGCACCTCACCGGGTTGCAGAAACGTTTTCAGTTCTTCTACCGGTCGCTCTAACATGCCCCGGATGTAAGCTTGCAGCGCTTGAAACTCAACGTTACTAATGGGATCAGTCGTGATTTGTTCGGCAGTCAGGCGCACCGCACCAATCTTGGTACTGCTAAGGATACGGGGTTCATGCCCATCACCTAAGATCAGTTCCGTCGAGCCACCACCGATATCAATCACTGTGTGGGGTTGGCTGTTGAGTGACATCCCCGACAGCACACCCAAATAGATGCGACGGGCCTCTTCCGGTCCAGAGATGAGATTAATTCCAAGTCCTAACTCGGCTTCAATGCGCTGTAAGAACTCACGTCCATTGGGAGCTTCACGCATGGCGCTGGTAGCCACCGCGATCGTTTGCTCGGCATTCAGGCTTTTAGAGATTTCCTGACAACGCTTAAGGGCATCGAGC
>JBBSHC010000412.1:0-4360 GCA_038253425.1 Leptolyngbyales cyanobacterium
AAAAATAAGGGAAAACCTTCTACCCACATCTCTAAAACTCTCTCGTGAGAGTAGATGAAGTGAAAGGCGTTTGGCTAAAAAAGAGCAATTTTCTTGAAGTAGCGTGCTCGATCGTCAACTATGTGCAGCCTTGAGTCGAGCGACTAGAAAATTCAGACAGCTTAGAAGCCAGATGGCTAGAGACCGCTAGACATCAGATTCAGATGTAGCCGATGGCAAGCCTACGATGTCTGCATAAGCTGCCGCGATCGCGCAGAATGAGAAGGGAATGGTGACCAACAACACAACTAGACCAAGAAACATAGCGCCTAAAGTTAGGACTAAAATTGGGATGGCAGCAGATGTATTGCCGACGCCTCCAAGGGCAGAAAACATGAGGAACAAGAACGCAATACCTATAAGCAATGGACTAATTAAGTTGATCAAAACGAGCACGACAAAAAAGGCAAAAAAGGCAAACCAATTTTTAGAGATTAGCTTACGGCTTAGCTCCATTGCATTCCAAAAATCCATTTTTTTATCAAGCACTAGCGGTACCGCAAAGAGGTATGCAACAGCCAAATAAGTTCCAGGAAGAATAAAAAGTTGTATGCCAATAATGATGAAAGTAATCGGTACAAGGTTGACAAAAAATAGTGAAAGGTAGTTATTAAAACCTCTGAAAAAGTCGCCAAACGTTGTTGCTCGATGACGTAGTAGTTTTAACGCCACAATGAAAAAGCCAGTGCTTAGTGGCAGGAAAACGAATACAAATATCAAAGTTAGGATCAACAGGCTCAATATGGAAAAAGAAGCCGCATCTGCGCCATATTTGCCAATCGATGGTGAGAATAGGATACAGTCTGGCACAGAAACCATCAAAATCAGGACGATCGTAAAGCCAATAAATCCTACAGCGTTCTTCTTGAAAAGAGCCCAGCCGCTGCCAAGATATGCTCCAATCTTAACTGTATAGGTCTTTTGAAGTAGACTTTTAGAACTCTCTAATCCGTAGCTTTTCATCAGCGTAAAACTCCAAATGCAAGCCTAATATTCTCATTTAATTGCTGTCCGATCGTACGAAAGCTCATCGACGCCGTGTGCAATGAAATTTCTAGCAGAGCCGCCCCCAAATTGACTCAAAGCTGTACTCAATTTGCTCCTGGTTTATTAACCAAAGAAAGCGCTGAAAAATTTCACTCGGTAAACGACAGCACATTGAAAGTGTCCAAAAGACTGAAGACGCGATCGTACTCTTTCAGTCTTTCAGTTCACTCTCTGCATTAAGTTCATAACCATCCAGCCCAACAGTTTGTTCAAACGGCTCTAGCTGCGGTTACTAATCCCGTTGCTCTGATGTAACTTACGGCTGGAGCGCCAACAGTTAACAAAACTTTATTACCACTTGAAAGCGCTTGCTACTGAGAACTACTTCCCAGGACAAACAGACTAAGCAGCGTGCCACTATTCCATAGGCTGTGCAGCAGCATTGAGGAAAGAAGGTTGCGCGATCGCGAATACACAAAGCCTAAGACCATCCCCAACACCGTTAAGGGCAACACTTCTGAAAGGCTGAGGTGAGCAAGGGCAAAGATGAAGCTGCTAAGACCGATCGCGCCCCAAACGGGCAAGTAGCGGGTGAGAGAGGGAAGCAGAAAGCCACGAAAGAAAATTTCTTCAAAAATGGGAGCCGCGATCGCTGCCGTGACAAAAAACAGTGTGAGCGCCACGGTGTCTTTGCCTTCGAGCGCGATCGGCAAAATAGGGTTGCTACCGCCTTGCCCCTGCCAGATCTTTTGATTGAGCAGCGAGATTACAATGACCAGAGGGAGTGCCGCGAAGTATCCTCCAAGCCCCCACAGCAGCCACTTGCTCCGTAGCTTGACTTGAAACCAACCTTCGGGAAGCGGCAAGAAGGCTTTGATGGAGACATACAGCACAGCTAAGCCACCCGTTGCCAACAGCACGTAGTTCGCCAGGATGTAGAAGGCTCTGCCGCGTTCACCCAACCCTGCCGGATTGAAGCCAGAAGCTTGTTGCACCAGTCCGAGCGCTAGAGGCAAAAGAATTTGACCGACTAGAAAGAAGCCAAAAATCAAGACCTGCCAGACGATCTCGCCGTTCCAGGGGACGTTCCAGGCTGGAATGCTATCAGGAGCGAGGAGCGCCTGTTTGCGGCGTACTACCCATTGCCCGATGAGAAAGAGCAGAATGCCTGCACCGATCAAACAGCTCAGCGTGGGAATACCGCCCACGATCGCCAAATTGGTCAATGCCTGTTCAGCGAGTTGCTGCTGCTTTGCTCGTAGCTCTGTGAGTGCGTCTTGCCGCTGTTGCAGTTGATAAAGTTGGGAGAGCGATCGATAGCGAAACCAGCTATCGAGATTTTTCTGAAGAGCCTGTTCTGCATCGGGAACCAAGCGGGGGGGATCGCTCCAGAGTCCTGCCAGCACACCCGCTGTTTTACTCAACGGTTCCAAGCTGGCTTTGCCGTCAGTTTGTTGAATCACGCCTGCCCAGGTTTTCTGCGCCGTTTCTACCTGTCCCTGCTGCACCTGAAGCAGACCGAGCCTGAGATTCAACTCGCTAACCAAACGCTCCAGTTTGGGTACAGACGCTTTAAGGGAGGGATTGCCTGTGGGTGATGCCAGCAACAGTTGGGTGCGCTCCAGGTTTTTCTGAGCAGACTGACGCAAGTCTTCGTACTGCTTTGTGGCTCCTTTCACAGGCTCACTGCCGATGATGCCACCACGAACCGACGCCAAACCGGGATCATCACCCTGCCATTCCGTCGCCTGCAAGACCAGGTTTGTTTGGTAAAGCTCTAGGCGACTTTGAAACTGGGGTTGACTCCAGCTTGCTAGCAAATCCTGACCAATGAGGGCGATCGCCAGCACTGTCAAGACCACCAGAACGACCCGCTTAATTGTCATGAACCCTCCAACTTAGCTGTTAGCCGTTAGCTGTCAGCTAAAGACGGCTGGAACTTTTGCACTGTAAACCACGGATCGCAGATCCCGTAAAACGATTGTCGCTTAGATAGCGCAAAGGCTGTGCGCTAGACGGGGTAAAATTCTTGAGGGTGAGGGAAGTTTTGCGTTTTGGCTTTTAGCTTTCAGCTTTCAGCCTTTATCCTTCTCCGTACTTTTACCTTTGCCTTCTAACAACCAATCAATCACTCTTCCTGGGAGGACAAAGCTCTGACTACCCGCATCATCATCGTCCGCCACGGCGAAAGTAGCTTTAACGTTGAACGGCGCGTTCAGGGTCATGGTGATAAATCGACGCTGACCGAAACGGGTCGCTTGGCTGCTAGTCAGGTCGGTGCCGCGCTTAGCGATATGACCTTTGATGCGGTCTATTGCAGCCCCTTACGACGCGCCAGAGATACCGCAGAACTAATTTTGCCTCAGCTTAAAACGCCTCCGCTCACGCCGTTGCAAACCACGGACAACCTCAAGGAAATCAATCTGGTTTTGTGGGAAGGCATGTTGTTTACGGATGTGGCGGCGAAAGATCCCGATGGCTACCGCGACTGGCAAAAACAACCCCACAAGCTTAAGATGTCAATCCCTGGAACAGAGGATACGTATTACCCTGTTCCGGCGTTGTTTGAGCAAGCAGAAACGTTTTGGCGAGATTTGTTACCGCGCCACGCTGGGCAGACGATCCTTATCGTGGCTCATAGCGGCATTAATCGGGCACTCATTAGTACCGCGATCGGGCTACCGTGCGATCGCTACCAGGCGGTGCATCAATCCAACTGTGGTATCAGTATTTTGAATTTTGCAGGAGGCTTGGGCGATCCAGTGCAGCTTGAATCCCTTAACCTGACTGCCCACTTGAACGAGCCGTTACCGAAACCGAAGAAAGGTCAGGAGGGACCACGCTTTCTGTTGGTGCGTCACGGTGAGACCGAGTGGAATCGGCAGGGACGGTTTCAGGGGCAAATTGACGTTCCCCTGAATGAGAATGGACGGGCGCAGTCTCAACAGGCAGCCGCATTTCTAAAAGCAGTGCCGCTTCATCATGCCGTTAGTAGCCCGATGCTGCGCCCCAAGGAGACGGCTGAAATCATTCTTCAGCATCATCCAGAGGTGCAGTTGACCCTGGAAGACAACCTGAAAGAGATTAGCCACGGGCTATGGGAAGGCAAGCTAGAGGCAGAAATTGAGGACGGCTACCCTGGTCTGCTGCACCAATGGCAGCGATCGCCTGAAACGGTACAAATGCCCGAAGGTGAAAACCTACAACAAGTGTGGGATCGTGCGATCGCAGCCTGGGACAGCATTGTGCAAACGGCGGCTAACCGACCCAATCCCGGCACGACGCTGGTTGTTGCCCACGATGCGGTGAACAAAGCGATCCTTTGCTATGTCCT
>JBBSHC010000413.1:0-4358 GCA_038253425.1 Leptolyngbyales cyanobacterium
AAGAACAAGAGCCAACCATCCAAATCCAGAAGCGCAATGTTCAACGTCGTTTTTGCCACCTCTACGTAGAGGACCTTGTGCCCTATGCAACTGCCTGGGCATGGCAGCGATCGCTCGTTGACGATCGCCGCCACAACCCTCACTTGAACGATGTTTTGATTCTGCTCGAACACCCGCCTGTTTACACATTAGGGCAGGGGGCAAGCCCTGAGTTTCTGAAATTTGACCCTGCACAGTCAGAATGGGATGTCTGTCGAGTGGAGCGCGGTGGCGAGGTGACATACCATTGTCCCGGACAACTAGTAGGCTACCCAATCCTGAATCTGACTGCTTACCAAAAGGATCTGCATTGGTATTTGCGCCAATTAGAGGCGGTGCTCATCCAGGTGTTAGCCGTCTATGGCTTGCAAGGAAAACGGTTTCCAGGCTTAACGGGGGTATGGATAGACGATTACAAAGTGGCAGCGATCGGCATCAAGGTGAGTCGCTGGATCACCATGCATGGCTTTGCCCTCAATGTTTGCCCTGATCTCAGCGGCTTTGCTCACATTGTTCCCTGCGGCATTGCTGACAAACCTGTGGGAAGTCTGGCGCAATTCGTACCAGGCATTCAGCTTGAGCAGGTTCGATCTCAAGTAGCGATCGCTTTCGCTGATGTTTTCAACGTGCAGTTTGTGGAGGGTGATGATCCTCAGCTTTGAGTTGGACGTTAACTTTAAGCTCCAGCCTGTCATGCGAAGTCAATCGAGCCTATTGTTGTCGTAAAAAGGCTAACAACTCTCGATTCACTGTTTGTGGCGCTTCTTGCTGAATCCAGTGCCCACAATGAGGAATAAGGGTGAGTTTAAACGGAGCCTGCACAAGCTGATCCAGTTCCCTAATCAGGTTTTGACTCAGCAGCGAGTCTTCTTCGCCCCACAGAACGAGAGTCGGTGCTGTCACCGGATTGGGTGTACGTCCTACATCCTTTAGCCAGTTTAAGGGCGACAACATTTGGCGGTAGTAATTGAGGGCAGCAGAGAGTGCTCCCGGTTTCTCTAACGCGGTTTGATAAAGCTGAGTTTCTTCGTTAGAAAACGCACCCTTACGAATTGCCTGCCCCTGAAGGAGATTCTTGAGAAATTCCTTCAAGTTCTGTTGAATCCACCACTCCGGAATGCCAGGCACTTGAAACGCAAGCACATACCAGCTTCGTCGGAGTTGATCCAGGTTGCTCACCATTTCCTGCAAAAAGCGCTGCGGTGGAGCCGCATTCAAAATGGCGAGTCGGTTGAGATATTGCGGAAATTTTTGTGCCAGATGCCACGCGATCGTGCCGCCCCAATCATGTCCCACAATATGGGCACGGGCATAGCCCAAACTTTCAATCAAGCCTTGAATATCAGCACTGAGCGTATCTAAGTCGTAGCCGCTACTCGGCTTATCTGATTCGTTGTAGCCTCGCAGATCAGGCACCACCACTTTGAAATGACGCGCCAAGGCAGGAATTTGAAACCGCCACGCATACCAGAACTCTGGAAACCCATGCAGAAGCAAGACTAAATCGCCCTCTCCTTGAGTGACGTAGTGCAGCCGGATGCGATTTGTTTCTACAAAGTGATGTTGCCATTCAGAAGACAGCACGGTCATATAGCGATTTTGACTGGGATATGTGTCTAAAAAACAAGTGAGATTAGTTACGGAGCATCGCTTGAGGAGCTTCTAGGAAACCCTCACTAGAACTGACTTTCAACAAGCGCTACTGATGCAAGTACTTTCTCAGCCTATCATTTGAAGCACCTGGCAACCATGCGTGATATCCGCTATCGCCTTTAGTTGTCCCGATCGTCTAAGCCATTGCTTAGCAAACCTTACAGTGAGCCTAAACGGGCGGGCGCATCGCCTCTCGACCCAACATAAACAAGCCTGCAACGCCCAAACAAACAAACCAAACATACTGATACCAATAACGCTGCACCTGCTGTACCGAGTTGAGTTCTGGATGCAGGGTAGAAAGATACAGCAGCAGAAAGACCATTGCTAGAGCACCAAAACCGACAAAAATCAGCCCCATTTTGATGCGAGCAGGTTGAAGTTCCGTATCGCTAATCGTGCTTGTGTCAATTTCTGCCAGTTGCTCTAGTGCTTCTTCGGCAACCAAAGATGTCTCACCTAAGTTGATTGCCACCGTTTCCGGCAGTAACGGAGCCACGATCGCCAGCGTCCTGTGCCGGAGCGATCGCTCTGTATGACGCAGCAGCACCAAGGGCTTGGTTACACCTGGTGCATTAAACCCAGCCGACTGTAGGGTAATGCGGGGCGATGCTTTCGATTCAAGCTCCATAGATTCAAGCTCCATAGACTGCTTTGGATCAATAAATTAAGTCAACTTTCATTGTAAGGCTTCCATTGAGAAGGGGAGAACCGTACAAGGGGAGTGAAGCAACAGCGACAAGAGCGAGATGAACAAGGCTAACTTTGAGATAAGTTTTCCCTGCTCGCAGAGAAACTGCTGCGAGCAGGGAAAACTGCATTGTTTGGGCGGTTAATCCCTTTTTTTTTTGGTGGGGACAGAACCGAAATATATGTTCGTCTCTTCACCCACGTCCCATCCTCCCACCGGGTGATCTAAGTCACAAATTTATAAAGTTGATGTGAAGTTTTGATGAAGCGCTCAAAACGGCATTAACCGCTGAAATTGGCTAAGACATTGAATCAAAGTGGGTTTTATGACTGTGAAGCTTTTATGAAGTTGGTGGGGGGTCTGTTGGATCCCTGATCCCCAAAGCAAAAACTTCGTGATAGTCTGTTGCAGTTCTTAAACCAGGAGTGAACGCGAAACGAGTACGAGTTACGAGAAATGTCAATCAGGAGATTTTCGACTGGCTCCAATCTCGCTTGACATATGCCCTTCACACATGGATGTATGAATCAAAAAGTTCTCAGTAGTCTAACTGCTACGCTGTTGATGGCAACGCTTGGTGTCCCGCTAGCCAGCAACGCCAATCCCGCTAACGCAGTTGACCCAGGTTCCAAGGCTAACCTTAACCCTGCATCTGCTAATCCCGACTTAACTCCGGGTGATGCAGCGGTAGAAAGCGGTAAACAGCCCGCAGTGGCTGATACCAAGCCCAGTGAGGCAACTGCCTTTAACCAACCGTCTACTTCAGAGCCTCAGCTCACGCACGATGTCGTCAAACTCGGTGAGCAGCAGTCTCAAACAACTAACGAAACCAGCGCTGAAACCACGATCGCCAAAGTTCAGTCGCACGAACTAGCCGGACGCAAAGCGGCAACCCTCTATGTTCGCAACATCCCGATTCTGACATTCTTAAGCGCTGGCAAAACTGCTTCTGAACCTGTCAAAATGGGACAGCGACAAGCTACGTCTGAAAGCGCTGATGCGATCGCAGCTACTAAAGCTCTCTCCAACTTCAGCCCTTCTGATGTGCCTTCCGGATCAACTTCAGAAACATCGCCCAAGACATTGGAGGCAGGGAAAGCCTCGACCGATGCCACTTCACAACAAGACCCTATCTGGCGTGCAACCGCGATCGCTGCCAAACTCAATCAACTGAACCGTGAAGGTGTCGATGCAAAAACCATTACCGTCAGTTGGAACGCGCAGGCAGATCAGGCAAAAGCATCGGGCGAACGATACGCCATCAAAGCAAACAATACCGTCATTGCGGTGATTGATGCCGATACGGTGTTGCCAGACACCACCCGCAACCTGGAAAAAGATGCGCTCCAGGCAACCAATCGACTGCGACGACTACTTGGCAATGCATCACCCCTCAACAGCGTCTCTGGCAAGCCTAATGACTGGTCTCAACAAGTCGCTGTTGGCTCAATTCGGTTTCATCTCAGTGGGTTGGCATCTTGGTACGGCCCTGGTTTTCACGGTAGCCCTAGCGCCAGCGGCGAACCCTTCAACCAGAATGCGCTCACTGCTGCCCATCGGACGTTGCCCTTTGGCACCCAGGTGCTAGTGACCAACACGAATAACGGTCAGTCTGTGGTCGTGCGGATCAACGATCGCGGACCCTATGCTGGCAACCGGGTGATCGATCTTTCGACTGCTGCTGCCCGTATGCTAGGGTTGATTCAATCTGGTGTTGCCCCTGTCCGTCTTGACGTGCTGGACAATAACCCCAGAACCATTACAGCGGGAAATTAGGAACGAGGTCGGTGTGACGGCAGGGTCGGTAGGGCTGTTAGCCCGGTTGCTGGTGCTCTTTGAAACCTTGTGAATGGTCAAGGTAAAGCATTGGAATAAGTGCCGTCACTTGTTTCCGTAGAGTTTGCAGCAGCCAGGTTTGCAGTTTGGGCGGCTTTTGCGGACGGACGCTCTACCGCTGCCTTGCTTGTCCACCCGT
>JBBSHC010000414.1:0-4350 GCA_038253425.1 Leptolyngbyales cyanobacterium
AGCGTAGAGTAGCGATCGCAG
This sequence comes from Leptolyngbyales cyanobacterium, assembly GCA_038253425.1. Classification (GTDB taxonomy): domain Bacteria; phylum Cyanobacteriota; class Cyanobacteriia; order Leptolyngbyales; family Leptolyngbyaceae; genus Stenomitos. The sequence goes on from JBBSHC010000414.1 coordinate 22, forward strand.
AACAAAACTTTTGTCACAAGGTTTTACAGTCTCGCGCCAGCATTAAGAATGATGACAGGCGAACCAAGCAGATTGCAATTCAAGCACCGCTGAAACATAGATTCGGCGGGCTATTTGAGTGATCTGTAGCGCTGCTATCATCTCACGTCACTGAACGAGGCGCTTATCAGAACCCTGAATGTCTGAGAAAATCGATAGGCGATTCTGAATCAGCGATCGTGCTGCGGCACCACAGCAGGACTAAGGGTTGAGGCACACCCCACACCCTACACCCCACACCCCACACTCCCAACCGAGGCACTCTATGAAATTGGCTTACTGGATGTATGCAGGTCCCGCCCACATTGGCACACTCCGCGTCGCCAGTTCCTTTAAGAACGTCCACGCCATCATGCACGCACCGATCGGCGATGACTACTTTAACGTCATGCGCTCCATGTTGGAACGGGAACGGAACTTTACCCCCGTGACCACCAGCGTGGTCGATCGCAACGTGCTGGCGCGTGGTTCGCAAGAGAAGGTGGTAGACAACATCACTCGTAAAGATGCTGAAGAGCATCCCGACCTGATTGTGCTCACGCCCACCTGCACCTCCAGCATCTTGCAAGAAGACCTGCAAAACTTCGTCGAACGCGCTCAGATTGAGTCCAAAGGCGATGTCATGCTAGCGGATGTCAACCACTACCGCGTGAATGAACTGCAAGCCGCCGATCGCACGCTCCATCAAATCGTGCAATTTTACATCGAAAAAGCCCGTAAGAAAGGCGATCTGCCCACTGACAAAACCGAGAAGCCCAGCGTCAACATTTTCGGCATTTCCACCCTCGGTTTTCACAACAACCATGACTGCACCGAACTCAAGCGCCTAATGACAGACCTTGGTATTGAGGTTAATGAAGTCATTCCTGAGGGTGCCTCTGTTCACAACATCAAAAACCTGTCTCGCGCCTGGTTTAATTTGGTTCCCTACCGCGAACTGGGTCCAATGTCAGCAGCCTACTTGGAGCAAGAATTTGGCACCCCGTTTGTAGACATCACGCCAATGGGTGTGGTTGAAACGGCACGCTGCATCCGCAAGATTCAGGCAATCCTGAACGCTCAAGGTGCCAATGTGGATTACGACGACTTTATCAACGAGCAAACCCTCCACGTTTCGCAAGCAGCATGGTTCTCACGCTCGATCGACTGCCAAAACCTGACAGGCAAAAAAGCGGTCGTTTATGGCGATAGCACCCATGCGGCAGCGATTACCAAAGTTCTAGCGCGTGAAATGGGCATACACGTCGTTCTGGCAGGCACCTTCTGTAAGAACGATGAAGCCTGGTTCCGCGAACAGGTCAGCGAATACTGCGATGAGGTGCTGATTACCGACGATCATGGGGCTGTCGGAGATGCGATCGCTCGTATCGAACCCTCTGCCATCTTTGGCACCCAAATGGAACGTCACGTGGGTAAGCGGTTGGATATTCCCTGCGGTGTCATTTCGGCACCCATTCACGTCCAAAACTTCCCGATCGGCTACAAGCCCTTCCTCGGCTACGAAGGCACCAACCAATTAGTAGACCTCATCTACAACTCTTTCACGCTCGGCATGGAAGACCATCTGCTAGAAATCTTCGGCGGGCACGATACCAAAGAAGGCATTACCAAAGGGATCTCGGCTGATTCTGACCTTGCCTGGAGCAAAGATGGACAGGCAGAACTCAACAAAATCCCCGGTTTTGTGCGTGGCAAAGTGAAGCGAAACACGGAGAAATTTGCGCGCGATCGCAACATCGAAGTCATCACCGCCGAAGTCCTCTATGCTGCCAAAGAAGCCGTTGGTGCGTAGGGTGTCAGCACTTTAAGCAAAGAGGTTTCCAGCACTCCTGTCACCATTGGCAGGAGTTTTTTCTTAGTAGTGACAGACATTACATTGATTCAAACTGCCCCGTAAAGCCGTCCAGCGTTATGCACTCGTCCTGAAACGACTCCGCATCACTGACATCCTCAAGCTCAAACGTCATCACCCGCCGCTCATCGTCTTTCATCTTTTTCGTGGCAAGCGGTTTAGCCCCATATTTTGCCACGATCGCATTAAACGCTGTGGCATACTTCTGCCAACTCTCAGCCGAACAGTAAATCGTCACAAGCCACATTTTGATTCATTCTCTGGGTGTAGTAGTGATAATAGGCGATCGAACAACCAACCCTCAAAAAAGCGATCGCTGCTTAACGTTCAAAGGGGTTCTAGTAAAGAATTTTGTCTCTGGCTACCAGGATATCCCAGCCACAATCGGCTGTGCTAGATTGAGCATAATCTTTTGCAGTTTCTCCTTACAGCTCAGCACTATGGTAGTCACGAAACGTGGGCTTGTTCTCGCTTCAACAGCAGTCGCAGTCAGTGCAGTCACCATAACAGGAGCCGGAATTCATTTATCAGAAGGGCAAGCCTTTTTTCAAGAAAGTCCGAAGGGGCTGATCGATGAAGTGTGGCAGATTATCGATCGCACCTACGTTGATGGCAGCTTTAATAAGGTTGACTGGAAAGCAACACGCACCGAGTATCTCAACAAACCCTACGCCAACAAGGAAGCAGCGTACAAAGCTGTACGGGAAATGCTCAAAAAGCTGGGCGACCCCTACACCCGCTTTATGGATCCGCAAGAGTTCAAAAATATGCAGATTGACACCTCTGGAGAACTCTCCGGAGTCGGTATTCAACTTGCAGCAGACGAGAAAACGAAGAAGCTAACAGTCATTGCCCCCATTGAAGACTCTCCTGCCGCTGCGGCTGGCATTCTGGCAAAAGATATCATCACAAAAATTGATGGCAAAAGCACTGAAGGCATGGATGTTAACAAAGCAGTAACGCTGATTCGGGGTACTCCTGGCACCAGTGTTAAGCTCACCATTCTGCGTAGCGCTAAAGAGACGGATTACCAGCTCAAACGAGCGAAAATCGAGATTCATCCCGTCCGCTCTAGCTATCGCAAAGACGCCGTTGACGGTGGAGTTGGTTACATTCGTCTCGTGCAGTTCAGCGCCAATGCTCCGGCTGATATGCGTAGCGCGATCGAGAAGCTAGAAAAGCAAAACGTTAGCGGCTACATTCTCGACCTGCGCTCCAATCCAGGTGGTCTACTGTTTACAAGCATCGAAATTGCTCGTATGTGGCTGAAACAAGGCGCGATCGTCTCCACTGTCAATCGTCAAGGCGAACAGGACCGCGAACAAGCAAACAACCGCGCCCTGACTGATAAGCCGCTAGTTGTTTTAGTAGACGGCGGTTCCGCCAGCGCCAGCGAAATTCTTTCGGGTGCCTTGCAAGACAACAAGCGAGCCACGTTAGTGGGCACCAAAACCTTTGGCAAAGGGCTGGTTCAATCCGTCCGGGGGTTGGGCGATGGATCCGGCGTCGCAGTCACGATCGCTAAATACCTCACCCCAAATGGGCGGGACATTAACAAACACGGCATCGACCCAGATGTCGAAATCAAGCTCTCCGATGAGCAACGGCAGGAGCTTAGCCGCGAGAAGATTGGCACAACGGCTGACCCTCAGTATGCCAAAGCACTCGAAATTTTGACACAGCGCATCAAAGCTCAACAGCCAACCGCACCGAAATCATAGAAAGAACCTGCTTTTAAGCAATAAGGTTTTAGATGGGCTGCTATCACAGCTAACCATCAACCTTTCTATGCCGGCTGACATTTACCAGCGCGAATGAGACCAACGCGCCGAGCGATCGCGTCCTGCTGTGAATGGTATGGTCCCCAGCGCTCTGTTTCCGATAGTGCATCTTCTGGGGACGGGTCTACACTAGGCTGCGCTTCTACTTCACTGCCAGCCAAAATGGCACACTGCCCGTTAACTTGCTTCACTACATACCAGCTACTGGCATCACTCATGGCTTACTCTCATCGCTTAATCATGCAGAATTGATAGGACGGCTAAAGTTGTGGGAAGACTTTGCTAAAGATGGGTGTCTGTTATTTTAGTAAAAGACGCACTGTGTAGAAAAACAATTGCAGAAATAACTGTAATCGTTGTTTATCACGTTGATTGTTTAGTTAAGCCTGCACCCGTATTGTTTTGCTCAACAGCTCTCTCGCTACCAGTACAACCCGCAGGTCTTCACCAGCATCCCTCACTCGCTTTTACCGCTCTAGACTTTGTAGAGAAGTAGCATATGACAGAACCACAGCGTCCACCAAGCTCACCACCACCCCCGCCCCGCGTTCCTCCCGCACCGCCGCCGCCGATGCGAACAGCTATTAAAACGGGTGCAACCGTATCCGCTACCCAGCAGAAGACTTCATCTATTCCCACCACGGCACCAAAGTCAAC
>JBBSHC010000415.1:0-4350 GCA_038253425.1 Leptolyngbyales cyanobacterium
GTTCAACCCCCAAGCTGGCACATGGGTAAGCAGTCACTATAGGATGGGTGAAGCGATTTTCCCTATCCTGAGCTCTAACCTGATCCTAATGCAGCAGCCTTCCATCCCCGTCAGCATCATTTTGGGCACCCGTCCAGAAGCAATCAAGCTGGCTCCGGTGATTCAAGCGTTCAAAATGTCCCCAGTATTCGACACTCAGGTAATTCTTACGGGGCAACATCGGGAAATGGTTGATCAAGTCATGGCATTGTTTGATCTGACGGCTGATCACGACCTTGCCATCATGCAGCCCAATCAAACCCTGAGTGACATTACTTGCTTGAGTTTGCGTGGTTTGGAAGCGCGGTTTCAAACGTTGAAGCCTCGGTTAGTGCTGGTGCAAGGCGATACGACAACCGCGTTTGCTGCTACATTAGCCGCGTTCTACCAAAAAATTCCGGTGGGACATGTTGAAGCGGGTTTACGCACCGACGATCTCTACAATCCCTATCCTGAAGAGGCAAATCGTCGCCTCATCTCACAGCTCACGCAACTGCATTTTGCACCGACGGAGTTAGCGGTCGAGCATTTGCAGCGATCGGGCGCTTTGGGCGACATTCACCAAACAGGCAATACGGTCATTGATGCACTGTTAGCAACCGCCGCTCGTCACCCCGCCTGCGACATCCCCGCTTTACAGTGGGAACAGTATCGCGTTTTGTTAGCAACGGTGCATCGTCGTGAAAATTGGGGTGAGCCGCTGAACGACATTGCTCACGGCTTTTTAAAAATTTTGGAGCAGTTTCCCGACACAGCGTTGCTGCTGCCGCTCCATCGCAATCCCACCGTGCGCGAACCATTACAGGCATTGCTAGGAAGCCATCCCAGGGTCTTTCTCACCGAACCGCTCGATTATGCCGCTTTAGTAGGAGCGATCCAGCGCTGTTATTTACTGTTAACCGATTCGGGGGGCTTGCAAGAAGAAGCACCCAGTTTGGGTAAACCTGTTTTGGTGCTGCGGGAAACCACGGAACGCCCTGAAGCCGTGATGGCAGGAACCGCTAAATTGATCGGCACGAAACCCGAACAGATGGTAGCGGCAGCCGGAGACCTTTTAAGCAACCAGGCGCGATACAACGAAATGGCAACCGCCATTAATCCCTTTGGTGATGGCAAGGCGGCTCAGCGGATCGTGCAAATTGTAAAAGACTATTTTCAGGTTTGAGGTTGTCGGTTGCCACTAGCCATCATCATCAGAGAGTTCAGGTCGGGGGCGTTCGGCTTGATCCAGAAACGCCTGCTTTGACTCTTTCAGTTGCTGCCACAGTTTCTTAATTTCTTTGTATGCCTCTCCCGGAGGAACTTTGCCACCCGTCTCCAGACCGCAGATGATCGATACCCGACTGGCAAATTCTTGTAGGTTCGCGTTGAATGCTAAATGTTCGGGTGTAAATTCACCCCGATAGCGACCAATCGGACTAAAAAAAGCTGTTTTTTTCTGGCTGTTGTCTTTGCTTTCTGTCACAGAGATAACCTAACGAATGGAGTACAGAGTCGATCCATTGATCTAGCAACGACTTCAAATTCGATTTTAATGCTCTAACAAATGATTTACCAGGGTTAGGTCTGTCGCTCTGATGTAGCGTTTGACTGCGATCGCGTCAGGCGATTACTGCGTGTCGAGCCGCGTGTCTGTCTGCTCAAAACAGCTCTGACTTGTGTTCCTCCTTCAGCTTGAAGCCTGTTAGCTAAGTTTGAACGTCGTAGTCTGGCGTTGCCAATTACCTGTGGTCTGCTGCTGCCCCAACTCCCGCTTTGGTAGAGGGCGTTGCACCATCGTCGCCATTATGGCTGGTGTGGCTGCGATCGCGGTTTCGCCCTTTAAAGCGCTCTTCCAACGACACAATGAAAATGTACAGAATTGGCACTACAAAGAGACTGAGCACTGTAGAAACAAGCATCCCTCCAGCCACCGCCGTACCCAGTGATTGACGGCTGGCAGCACCTGCACCAGAGGCATTGACGAGCGGCAGCAGACCCAAAATAAACGCGAAGGAGGTCATTAGAATGGGGCGTAATCGTTCTTGAGCTGACTCAACAGCGGCTTTGGCGATCGACAGTCCCTGCTCGCGCAGTTGGTTCGCAAACTCCACAATCAAAATGGCGTTTTTACTGGCTAAGCCGATTAGCATCACCAGACCAATCTGTGAATAAACATCATTGGAAAGCCCTCGCACCGTTAACGCCAATAACGCACCCAAGATCGCTAGAGGTACCGACAAGAGAATAATCAGCGGATCGATAAAACTCTCGTACTGTGCCGCCAACACCAGAAAGACGAAAACAATCCCTAAGCCAAAGATGATCGGAGCCTGAGCGCCAGAGGCTAATTCTTCCGCTGATGTGCCAGACCATTCATAGCCCTGGGTGGGTGGCAGCACCTTTGCTGCAATGCCCTGCATTGCCTTGAGCGCTTGCCCTGAACTGGAGCCAGGAGCAGGACTGCCAGTGATCTCGATCGAGCGAAACAGATTGTAGTGATTAACCGTTTGTGCGCCAACAGTGGGCGTGAGCGTGACGAGATTACTCAACGGAATCATTTGCCCCGATGCCGATCGCACCTGTAGCTGCCCCACATCGCCAGGATTGGCGCGAAACTGCTTGTCTGCCTGCACATACACCCGATATGTCCGACGATCGAGGTTGAAATCGTTGACGTATTGAGATCCCAGCAGCGTTTGGAGCGTTTTGAAAACATCATCAACCGAAACGCCCAGCGCTTCCGCCTTGTTGCGATCAACCGCCACCTTTAGCTGAGGCGTACTGGCAGAATAGGTGCTGTAAACCGCTTGCAAACCCTTTGTTTGAGCCGCATCTCCCACCACCTGACGCATCGTTTGCACCAATTGACCGATTTCTCCATTCGTCTGACGGTCTTGCAACTCAAACTGGAAACCGCCGACTGTTCCCAACCCTCGAATCGCGGGCGGATTCACCGGAATAATTTTGGCTTCGGTGATATTCGACACGCTACCTCGCAGCTTACCCAAAATTGCCTGGGCTGACTGTCCTTGTTTTTTGCGCTCCTCCCAGGGTTTAAGCGCCGCGAAGATAATTCCCTGGTTCGCTGTATTGCCGCTAAAGCTGAAGCCGCCGATCGCAAAGGTGCCAACCACGTCAGGATTCTTCAAAATTTCTTGCTCAACCCGGTTCATCACATCGCCCGTGTAGTTGAGCGAGACGCCATCGGGTCCCTGAATCAGCGTGATGAAATAGCCCTGGTCTTCATCGGGCAAGAAGGCAGAGGGCACTCGCAGGTAGAGCACGCCCGTCAAGACGAGCGACAGCGCAAACACGCCTAAGACAATGAACCGCACTCGGACGAGCTTGCGGAGCGATCGCTCATACCCATCGCGAGTGCGATCGATCGCCCAGTTAAAGCGGTCAAATAACCAATTGTGTTTGGTCTCTGTTCGGCGCAAGAGAATAGCCGCTAAAGCTGGGCTTAAGGTCAACGCGTTGAAGGCGGAAAGTGCGATCGAGAACGCGATCGTAAGCGCGAACTGCTTATATAGCTGCCCTGTGGTGCCAGGGAAAAACGCCACCGGGACGAAGACCGCCATCAGTACCAGTGACGTGGCAATCACCGCACCAAACAGTTCCTTCATACCCTGCGATGTCGCCTCACGGGGACTCATGCCTTTTTCTTGAATCAGGCGGGCGATGTTTTCGACCACGATAATGGCATCGTCTACGACCAATCCGGTTGCCAGCGTGAGACCAAACAGCGACAGCGAGTTGATGGAGAAGTTAAAGATTTTGATAAAGGCAAAGGTGCCGATCAGCGACACTGGGATTGTGATGGCTGGGATCAGCGTGGTACGCCAATCTTGCAGGAAGAAGAAGATCACGATAATGACCAGAACGATCGCCTCAAAGAGGGTTTTAATCACCTCCTTCAGGGATTGGTCGACAAACAGCGTGGTGTCTAGCGCCACTTGATAGCTCAGCCCTGGTGGAAAGGTTTGCTTCAGTTTTGCTAGTTCTGTCTTTACTTCTTCGGCAACCGTCAGAGCATTACTACCCGGAAGCTGGTAAACCCCAATGCCGACTGCATCCTTACCGCGATAGCGCAGAAACGAGCCATAGTTCTCGGCACCCAGTTCCACACGGCCCACATCCTTAAGCCGCACGAGGTTGCCACCCGTACCCGACTTCAACACCAGATCTTCAAACTGAGCGGCACTCGTCAGGCGGCTTTCGGCTTGTAAATCGATCTGGTACTGCTGATTATCTGGCGCTGGCTGCTTGCCGATCGTGCCTGCCCCGACTTGCAGGTTCTGGTTCTCGATCGCCGTGACTACATCCTGA
>JBBSHC010000416.1:0-4348 GCA_038253425.1 Leptolyngbyales cyanobacterium
GATGACTGCTAACCCTCTGCTGACGCTTGCTTACGAACCAGCTCTAGAAATCTTGGGCGATGCTTACTACGATCCGGTGGTGGCGGCTGAGTTTCCGGTGCATCTGCTGCGGTTTCGGAACGATGATCTGCTGCCCCTGCTGGGATTAGACCCAAAAGCGGTGAGCGATGCGGCGTTTGTTGAGGCGTTTGGTAAATTTCAAAGTCCGCGACCTTTGCTGGCGTTGCGCTACCACGGCTACCAGTTTGGTGAATACAATGCCTTTTTAGGCGATGGGCGGGGCTTTCTCTACGGGCAGGTGCGGGGAACGGATGGCAACCTGTATGACCTGGGCACAAAAGGTTCTGGAACAACGCCCTACTCAAGAGGGGGAGACGGTAGGCTGACGCTGAAGGGTGGGGTGCGGGAAGTGCTGGCTGCCGAGGCGCTGCATCGGACGGGGGTTCGCACGTCTCGCTGCCTGAGTTTGATTGAAACGGGCGACTCACTCTGGCGCGGTGATGAGCCGTCTCCAACCCGATCGTCGGTAATGGTAAGGTTTCAGCGATCGCACATTCGCTTTGGCACGTTTGAGCGACTGCACTACCTCGATCGCAAAGATTTGATTGCCATTCTGCTCGATCATGTGATTGAGGTGTACTATCCGCATTTAGCTGGCAACAGCGATCGCTATGCCCTGTTTTATGCTGAGTTGGTGCAGCGCGTTGCCGAATTGGTTGCTCAGTGGATGTCTGCCGGATTCTGTCATGCGGTGTTGAACACAGACAATATGGCGATTACGGGCGAAAGCTTTGATTACGGTCCCTTTGCCTTTATTCCAACGCTCGATCCAAGCTTTACGGCGGCTTATTTTGATCACGGTGGTCGTTACAGCTACGGTAGACAACCCGCCATTTGTCGCTGGAATTTGGAAATGCTTCAGCGTCCGTTAGCACGAGTGATTGCGCCCGCAGATTTAGACGCAGGCTTAGCTGCTTTCAGTGAGCAGTATGAGCAAGCTTACCGCCAACGAATGCTGCATAAATTGGGGTTCGAGGTAATGGCAGAACCAGAGGCAAATGAGCTACTCCAATTAACGCTACAGCTTTTGAAAGAAACGCAGGTTAGTTACCATAGTTTCTTTGCTGAATTGGCTCAACAGTTTTCAGCTAACTGGCGAGACGATGTGGCTCATATCTTCAGTCAGGTGAGCGTTTCACCGGGTGAGTTTGAGAGCCTTTTGGCATCCTGGAAAATCTGCTATTTCAACCGTTTGCTAAGCCTACCAGAAACAGAAATGACGGCGATCGCTCATCGGCTTCACGAACATAACCCCACCACTACACCGTTGCGTCCTGAAATTGAAGCAGCATGGGAGGCTATTGCTCAAAACGATGACTGGAGCCGTTTTAATGAGCTGCTACAGCGCATCAAAACTTGATGGATAGCTATTCGATCGTGCCGCCACAATTAACAACTCATCGGCTTATTGTACGGCTGGCAACGCACCGTGATGTCCGTGCTGTTACGCGCTATTACTGCACAAACCGAGGCTTTTTGGCACCCTTTGAACCAGCGCGATCGGACGATTTTTTTGCTGAGGATTTCTGGCGAGGTCAGATTGAGCGCAATTTGATTGAATTTAACTATAATCAATCCTTGCGACTATTTATTTTTGAGCAGGCTAAGCCGGATGTTGTCGTTGGCATCCTTAACTTCACTCAATTCTTTCGCGGTCCTTTTCATGCATGTGTTTTGGGCTATAGCTTAGCAGAGTCAAAACAAGGAAAAGGCTACATGTTTGAAGCGGCTGAGGTTGCCATTCATTACATTTTTACTGAACTGAACTTTCATCGAATCGCCGCAAATTATATGCCCCGCAATCAACGTAGCGGCAATCTACTCAAAAAGCTAGGCTTTGTAGTTGAAGGTTACGCAAGAGATTATCTGATGATCAACAACACATGGGAAGATCACATTCTAACTAGTCTCATCAATCTTCACTGGAAGATAGATTAGCTGAGTGTCTGTAGCGCTGATTGAGCGATCAAAATGCATTTAACTCAGTCACTTAAAGCATGAGAAACTATTAGGAAAATCTGGAAAACAAGGCTGCGTCTAGCATTCAAGATGCAGCCGTAAGCCTGACACTTTGGACTCCATTGGATCTTTCCTTGGTGCTAGCTTACACGCGAGACAAAAAGCGCACAAACCACGGCATATCCTGCCACAAAAACCATACCAACTACTAACGACATAGAACACGTCTCCTCACGGGTGAGTAACAAATTGTGAAGTTCTAGTTCTACCATACGTTATTCAATAAAATTTGGCAGTCCCCTTCGAGGGGTATTTCTTGTGCTCGCCGTTAGTCTGAAATCATGCTTGAGAACAACGTGAAATAAAGCAGCGATCGCCTATCTGCTGGTCGGTTTTCAAGTTGTGAGTCTGAGAGCAGTAAAGGGTTATTTCGCGGTTTTTCACCAACCAAAGAAGTCTCGACAGGTGACTAAGCTTAAGTCTTGTTAAGCTAAAGATGATGCCTTCAGCGTGATTGCTATGAACCGCACGATCGTCTGGTTTCGTCGAGATTTGCGTCTTGCGGATCATGCACCCCTCTACCGTGCCGCTTTACGTGGGGAAGTGCTCCCAGTCTTTGTGTTCGATCGTGCCCTGTTACATCATCCTGAAACGGGTTCTGCACGGGTGGCATTCATGCTGGAATGCCTGCGATCGCTGGACCAAGATTTGCGCGATCGGGGTGGAAGGTTGATTCTGCGCTATGGCGACCCGGTGGATGTTTTACCACAACTGGTGCGTGAAACTCAGGCAGATGGCATCTATGCCCACATTGACTTTGAGCGCCTTTATGGTCGGGTGCGGGATGCGCGGCTCAACAAAGCATTAGCCCAACAAAACCTCAAAATCCGCTGGTTTGAACCCCTCGCCACAACGTCTGAGTTGATTCCCTATCCGCAGTATCGATCGCTGTGGTATATGGACATGAACGCCGACATGGTGCCCGTTCCTGGTCAAGTGCGCGTGCCACTTGATGTGACCAGTGAACCGCTACCGACTCTGACAGACTTGGGTTTAGTGCCAGATACCAAGCAGATTCCGCCTGGAGGCACCAACGCTGCTCGTCAACTGCTACAAGAGTTTTTGGACGAGAAGACCGATCGCTACTACTGGCAACTGTCGTATCCAAGCGCTGAGGCGACTACCGGGCTGAGTCCACATATCAAGTTTGGTGCGATTTCCATACGAGAGTGCTACCAAACGGCGCAGCAGCTTAAGTCGTCGCCGGATCTGCGGGTGCAGCGTAGCCGCAAGCAACTGATTGCCCGTTTGCGCTGGGGGAGTGGCTTTGCCCAACGCTTTCGCTACCTGCCTCAACTGGAACTGCGATCGCTGTATAGCGTTTTTGATGATGAAGGTTGGTCGTTTGATGAAGACCTTTACCAGGCGTGGCAGCACGGACAGACAGGTTTTCCTATTGTTGATGCAGCCGCACGCTGTCTTCAGGCAACGGGTGGTTGGAAAGAACTTAATTTCCGCATTCGGGCGCTTTACTCCAGCTTTTTGAGCAATTTACTGGGCATGGATTGGCGCTACGGCGCGTTGCACTTCATGCGTCACTTGATTGATGGTGATTGCCCCATTGATCATTATCAGTGGGCAATGCAGGCTGGTGTTACCCATTGCGTAGACAAAACCTGGACGCGGATTTACAACCCAGAACAAGTAGCCGTCGATCGCTGCGATCCAGACGGCATCTTTATCAAGCGCTGGTTGCCCGAATTAAAGCACCTACCACCCAGTTGCCTCGGAGTGCCACCGTTGATTAAAGGCTATCCCAGACCAATTTTGGCTTACAAGCAGGCTAGAAAGCAGCGGGTGCAGCAACTAGAGCAGCAACGCCAGCGGTTCTTAGGGCAGGACAACATCGTTCCCTATCTATCGCCTTTACCAGCGAACCTGCTGCCATTTGGCGCGGAACGGTTTGATAGCGAGGTGCATTGGGCAACGGAACCAGAGCAGAACCTCTTTCCGCCATCGCTAGAGTTAAATGCACTTGATCAGGAGCAAGCGATCGCGCTGCGAACCTGGTTTGTTGCCCACGTCAATATCAAGCCCCGTAAAACGTCTCGAAAGGCTAAGGCAAAACCGGGCGACATGCAACTGAGTCTTCTTTGACCACTGGCACTGGCAGGGACACCGCTTCTTACTCCAGCCAAGGGTTAACCAAGTTGTAGAACCCGCACTGATTCGCCTGCTTTGACCTGCGTGTGACCCATTGGCAGCGTCGCCAACCCGCTTGTACCAGCAAGGTTGATCAAATTTCCTGAACTGTGACTGCCGCCTGCCA
>JBBSHC010000417.1:0-4336 GCA_038253425.1 Leptolyngbyales cyanobacterium
AATACCGAGCGAGGGCACTGCAATCAACGATCGACATTGCTAGTCAGATGGATGCAGCAGCAATTTAGGCTCCGGCTTCCGCATCAGATTCAGCCACACATCAAGATTGACCAAAGAAGTCGGGGATCTGGCAAAATCATCAGACATCGGTTACAAAGCCTTTTCCTTTGGGCTTAATGAACCTGAAGGGAAACGTGGAGTGTTTCAAGCAGAGAGGCACAGCCAAGCTTTGATGTAGGTGGTTTAAAGTTCAGGTTTCAAATCAGCCAACAGTTGGAGGAAAAAGTGGTGTTGCGTTCTTCTATTTCACTTTTAGCGGCAGTGGTGATGCCGAGTTGCGCGATCGCGCAAGCGGTTCCTGCACCCCAGGCAGTTCTTCCACCCGCTGTAACGACGGTACTGCCAGCCAACACTCCAGGCTTGGTGCTCATTGACGCCACTCCAGCAGCCTGGCAAGCAGTCGATCGCTTCAATCCGCTGCCAGCCAGCCTCAAAATGCCGCTCAAGCTTCCCTTCCTGCCACACGCGATCGATTTTGCACAAGATATCCAGCCCTGGTTGGGCGATCGCATTGCGATTGCCTTGGTGCCGACGGCAGGTTCGATCGCAGGTTCTGTCTTTCAGACGTTGGATGCAAGTGCTGTTTTGCTGGCACCTGTTCGGGACCACGATCGCTTTAATACCTTTCTCGCTAAACTCAAAGCAACACGGGGACAACCCGCTATTGAGCGCGAGTACAAAGGCGTCACGCTTTTGCAGTGGTCAGCACCAGCCGCTTCGCCCGATATCACGCCTGAAGAAGAACCACCAGAAAAAGAACCTGGCTCAACAACCCAACGTATACCGTCGTCGAGCGGCTCTCTAAGGGCATATTCTCAGCCTTGGATTAGAACGTCCCAATTCTCTCAAACCAAAGCGATTCAACCCACGCCGCTGCCAGAACCCTTACCAACGCCGAGCGAACCGTCAGCACTACCAGCGGTGCCTGACCCTTCAACGCTCCTGAAGCCAAAAGGACTGGCGATCGCCCTTCTCCCAGGAAGTATTGCTGTTGCAACGCAGGCGCATACGCTGGAAGATTTGATTGATGCCCGCTCCGAAACCGTACCCCTATCGCAAAATCCGCTCTTTCAGCGCACGTTACAGCATCCTCAGACAGGGCGATCGCTGCTAGTGAGCTACGGTGATGTCGCCGCGATCGCAAAATTTTTCGTCACGATCGCCAAAGCGCTGCCTGAGTCGCCCTTTCCGTTTCCGTTTCTCTTGCCGTCCCTTAACGATAGCCAGCTAACGGCAATGACAAAGCTTTACAGCACTGCTGACAGCCATGTTTGGCTGCAACCAGAAGGGATTCATAGTCAGGTGAATTTCTACTACACGACGCCTCAAGCGGCGAGGGCAACGCAGACAGTGCCCACTGCTAATCAGCTTTTGACTCGTCTACCTGCTGCCACCTATCTCTCTGCTAACAGCCGCAACTTCAAGCAGCAGTGGCAGACGATGGTTGCAGCACCAGAGACTAACCCAACCAGACAATTGCTCATCGCGGAACTTGGCAAAGCTGTGCGATCTGCAACTGGCTTAGACCCTGAAAAAGACGTTATCCCCTGGATGGACGGCGAATATGCGCTCTTTTTCTTTCCGACTACTGAAGGCTTTTTGAACTATCTTTACCCCAAGCTCAATCTTGGTGTTGGGTTGATGCTGCAAACGAGCGATCGCGCTGCTGCTGAAGCCGCACTCAAAAAACTGGATCAATTTGTCAAAAAAGAAGCTAGGGGTGAACTGGCGATCGTGCCACGGCGGCTCAAAGGTCAGCCCATCGTGAGTTGGGAAGGTAAAGACAACGGCAAACGCGTAAGTGTCTTGTCCTACGCATGGCTTAACGAGAATACGATCGTGATGACGACGGGTGCTGGAGCTATGGCAGCACTGAACCCCAAACCTTATTTGCCACTCCACCTCAATCACACATTTCAAACTGCTACTACGAGCTTCCCCATACCTAACGAGGGTTACTTTTACGTCAACATGGGTGCAACCCTCTCCTTTCTCTATAACCTCATCTTGCCATCTGTTCCACAAGCGTATGACCCATTCATACAGGAGGCTCAGCGCATCGCTGGTACGGTTCGGAGCATCAGCACCACCAATTCCGCCACGGCTGAAGCGCAACGGGTCGATTCACTCTGGGTAATGGGTCCAGGTGCGAACCAACCACTAAAAAGTGATCCCTAACACTGTTCCATTGGTCAGTCTTCTCTTAACAACTCTTATCATGGTGGTAATGCACAATACGTTTTGCTCATGCTCGCTCAAATCAAAGATCTTGCGGTTAACCTGGCTCCTCGTCTGATTGAAATTCGTCGCCATCTGCACAGTCATCCTGAACTGAGTGGTCAAGAGTATCAAACAGCAGCATATGTGGCAGGGGTTTTGTCATCCTGTGGGCTTCACGTTAAGGAGGGCATTGGCAAGGTGGGTGTTGTGGGCGAATTGCGGGGTAGTGGCACCGATGCCCGTCTCCTCGCGATCCGCACTGATATGGATGCTCTACCGATTCAGGAGCGCACTGATTTAGAGTTTAGGTCTCGACAAGCTGGAGTGATGCACGCCTGTGGGCATGATGTGCACACGACAGTCGGTTTGGGTACGGCAATGGTGCTTTCTCAACTGGGACAGGGTTTGGCGGGCAATGTGCGTTTTTTGTTTCAGCCAGCAGAAGAGATTGCTCAGGGTGCGACGTGGATGGTGCAGGATGGCGCTATGGATGGCGTCACAGGCATTTTGTCGGTGCATGTGTTTCCGTCGATTCAGGCAGGGGTGGTCGGTATTCGCTACGGAGCGTTGACTGCCGCTGCCGATGATCTGGAAATTACGATTATGGGAGAGTCGGGGCATGGGGCACGTCCTCATGAGGCGATCGATGCGATCTGGATTGCCTCTCAGATCATCACAACGTTGCAGCAAGCCATTAGCCGCACCCAAAATCCACTTCGTCCAGTTGTGTTAACGATCGGGCAAATCAACGGTGGACGTGCACCTAATGTCATTGCCGATCAGGTAAAACTGCTGGGAACCGTGCGATCGCTCCATCCTGAAACAAGCGCCGCTCTACCCGCCTGGATCGAACAAATCGTGGCGCATACCTGCCAGCCTTACGGTGCCCGCTATGAAATTAACTATCGACGAGGCGTTCCTTCGGTTCAAAACGATACAGTCATGACCCAGCTACTTGAGGCAGCCGTAGAAGCAGCCTGGGGTAGCCAAAGCGTCCAGATCATTCACGAGCCATCACTGGGTGCCGAAGATTTTTCTGTCTATCTGGAACATGCACCAGGCAGTATGTTTCGGCTTGGGGTTGGGTTCAAAGATAAACACAACTATCCTCTGCATCACCCCCAGTTTGAGGTCGATGAAACGGCGATCGTTACTGGGGTTGTTACACTTGCTTACGCGACATACCAGTACTGGCAACAGACTCAGTAACGGCGATCGCCCCAAAATCTGCCCAGGGGTGGAGTAGTCGCTAAGCTCAGTTCGTTACACATGGAGCAAAGCAGTATGATTTGGAGTCACTATGGCAGCAACTGAACCACTGAAAGGGCTAGAGCTAGTCGATTGTGCCAAGGCAAACGCAAAACAGGGTGTCGAAACGGCTGCATATCTCTGCGGCTATCAGCAAGACCTTAATACGTTTAAGCAGTCGCTACAGCAGGCTTGTCAAGAGATGGGCGTCACATTCCACGAGTTGAGTGATTTGATCACCGACCAGCAAACAATGCTGCAAATGGGTGAAGGCGAAATCGTCGCCCCTGACACAACCTCACAGCTTTAAGAAAATTGCCTCACTTTGACTGGGAAAATAGAAACAGTTAGAGGAAACAGTCTATACTGCTGACTGCTAACCTTGCGATCGCTTTTTACGGAATTGCAATGGCTGAG
The DNA here is from genome assembly GCA_038253425.1 of Leptolyngbyales cyanobacterium. Lineage (GTDB taxonomy): Bacteria > Cyanobacteriota > Cyanobacteriia > Leptolyngbyales > Leptolyngbyaceae > Stenomitos. Next base: position 3,946 of record JBBSHC010000417.1, read on the forward strand.
GTGCGATCAACAAAGTGCTATCTAGGCTTACAGGTTCAAAGCTTATAGGCATGAGCTATGAAAATCAGTGATATATAGCTATCAACCGCCTTTGCTATGACTTCCCAATCAAACTAATCAACTCTTGGGCTCTGCATCATTGATAGCAAACCTACATGCAATGGCTTAACCACTAGCTCGTTATTGTACAAGTGAGTTCGTGTGGGGCTCAAACTAGACCGTAGTTACATCCGGTCTTTACCGAGCGCTTGTGGATATAGTATAAAGTATTAGCCTTGCTGATGAATCAGCCATCTGAGGAGTGGTGTCAAGAATATGGGGGAAGAAATTGCAATTTCTCTCAAAAACGTATCAAAATGCTTTAAGCGGTATGCTCGCCCAGTCGATCGCT
>JBBSHC010000418.1:0-4329 GCA_038253425.1 Leptolyngbyales cyanobacterium
GCTACTGCCAAGGGGTAAAAATGATGTACCATCGGCATCAACGACACCGGCTGAACCATTGACGGTAGCATTGCCGACCACGAAGTCAGTATTTGTTAAACCACCGCCGTGGGTAATAGCGATGGTACCGCTAGTGTTAGTGCCCCCATACCCGCGACCAATGGTAGAAAGACTGGCATCTTGACCCGCTGCATCGGGAAAGGTGTTGAGCAAGCGAATGACTCCGGAGCCGTTCGTCGTGAGCGTCACATTCCCGCCCGTGCCGTTGGTAGCGCCCTCTCCAAAGCCAGCGATTCCTTGAGCATTGATGGTATTGACGGTAATATCTTTGGCAGAGGTAACTGCTACGTTGCCGCCTTGAACATCAGCAAAGTTAAGATTAGCACTGCTGTTTAGTATGCGAGCCGTAATGGAACCAGCCGTGCTAGTGAGAGTAATGTTGCCGCCAATGTTAGACGACTCTATTGTCGAGGTATTAATGTTACCGAGCGATAGGCTACTCCCTGTGAAGGTTACGCTCCGTCCCTCAGCCTGAATCGTATCGGTAGGTGTCATCGTAATCGGTCCACCTGCTTGAAAGGTAATTGATCCGGTACCAAATTGAAACGCAAGCGTCCCTCCCGTCAGAGGAGCAAAGCTAATGCTGTTGGTTGCCTGAATCAAAATCGTGGTGTCACCGGATAAGCTTTGGAGCTGGTTTTGAAAAATCGTTGTTGGACCAATATCTGCAAACAGCACTTGACCGGAAAAGCCCATCGGTGGACCATCCGGTAAGATAGTGATGTCTGCTGGATCGAGCAGGAGGGTGCCGCTGATGCCGTTAGTCGCGCTAGTGTCTACCGTGCCGCGAAACAGCAAGTTTTGCTTGCCAGAGACTTCGACGAAGCCACCATTACCACTTGTCGAGCCACCGCGAGCGCTGATGGTGCCGCCAAAGGCAGTGTTTTGATCTGCCCATACGATCGCTCGACCACCATTACCCACGGCTCCCGCATCCACCTTAATCGTTGAATCCTCACTGATGAACGTTTGAGCGGCATTGGGTAGAACACCCTTGCCCTGAGCGTTGCCACCAATTTGCACGGTGCCGCCATCAGCCACCCCAGAGGCATTGACTGTGGCACCTACCAACGCCACTTGATTGCCCAAGACGCGCACATTGCCGCCCGTCTGACCAGCTACGTTCACAACGCCTGATACGATCGCGGTTCCAGGTGTCGTCGGAATTTGAATGCCAGATCCAGTAAGCTGCACGGTGCCATCGGGGTTGGCGCTTAGTCCTGTGGCATTGCCACTGCCACTACCAGTCAAGAGTTGAGCAAGGGTGGGCGGAGCGGCAGAAGCAGGATTGGGGGCTGTGGTCGTACCAGGGGGTTGAAATTCTAGGCTGAGCAGATCGCCTGGCTGGCTGACGCGCACCAGCGTTTGTCCGGGTACTGCGGTGATGATGATCTGTCCGCCCGGTGCCGATAGCTGCCCAGTATTGACAACGGTGCCGCCTAGCAATGCCAGAGTTTGACCGTTGCCCACTGCTAAATTGCCTGCATTCACGATCGCACCGGGCTGATTCGCCGTAAACGCAAAGGTGCCTGGTGTTCCAAGCAACGACGCATAGTCATTTGTGCCGATCGCGCTAAACCAACTACTACCAAACCCAATGCCATTGGCGGTTGTGGCTGTAAAAGAGGCTGGCACATTCAAACTGGCATTGGCACCGAAAAGGATGCCCGCTGGATTGAGCAAAAACAGGTTGGGCGTACCACCCGTAATTTGAATGCGCCCATTAATCAACGACGCTTCACCGCCTACCACCCGTCCCAGAATGTTCTGAATCTGGGGATTGGCAAGAAAATTAGCCGTTTCGCTGGCAGTGAGTCCAAACCGCTGAAAGCTCTGAAACAGGTTGCTGCCTGCCTGTGTGCCGCCGCTAATGTCGTAGCGATCGCCGTTGATAGTGACGCTTGTATTGGTTCCGTCAGGTGCCGCCGTAATAGATTGAGCGTGGGCAGGCACACCTGTGATCACACCCAGCAACGGCAAAGATGCCAGCAGCGGACTCATTCTTGCCGCAAAAGACGGTATGGCTGGAGCCGTTGGAACGGGTGCAGCCTTGCGACGCAGGAAAAAGTGTCCTTCAGGAAGCTGAACCTCGATCGCCAACTGATCAGCTAACCCACGACGTTTGAGTGCCCGCGCGATCGCTGCCTTCGATCGCAGCACTTGCTCCAGTCGCCACTGCTGAGACGCACAGCCTGCATGGTGGCGGTAGTAGTAAAGCGGTTCTTTGACCCGATGAATCTCAGTCACTTCCGACAGACGCAGGCAGAGGTCATAGTCTTCTACATAATCTGAGGCACCGCTGAGACCACCCACCGCCTCAAAGGTCGATCGCCGCAGCAAGCGAAAGTGAAAGGTCATGAAATCTAGCAGCAGTCGCTCTTGGGAATATGGAATATGGCACCGCTCGCCATAACCGATGACGTTGCCTTGCTCGTCGGTGTCGAAATAATCGGTGTAAACCATCCCAACCTGCGGCTGAGCCTTCAACGCATTAACCGTTTCCTCCAGCGCGGTTGGAGCCAACCAATCATCGCTGTCTACCCAACCGAGATAGGTGCCACTCGTATGCGCGATCGCCGCTGTCAGCGCTGCGACCCGTCCTCGATGCGCGGCTGACACTACTTGTACCCGCGAATCCTGTCGAGCATAGTGATCAGCAATGGCGACAGAGCGATCGCTAGAGCCGTCATCCCACAGCAGCAACTCAAAATCGGTAAACGTCTGTTGCAACACGCTCTCGATCGCCGCTTTCAAATACTGCTCACGGTTATACGTTGTAATAACAATTGAAATTAGAGGTAACATATTTTGCTTTCACAAATAGAATCGATCGCCTGTCGCTGCCGTGCCATGACCCATCCCCTGCACCTCTCTTAATGCAGTTGATAGAAACTAACTCCACGCGTTGGTGAACCTGCCCTGAAAGATGGGGTAAATCTTGACAAACGTCTGCTTGCAAAACGCTCAGCCCCATGGACGAAGCATCCGTTAGAGGCACACCTGTCAAAGGCACACCTGTCAGAGGTGCACCAGTCAGACCATTAAAGATTCAGACCATTAGATTATCTGCCACAACGATCTGCTACATAGAATATCTGGCTGAAAGATTAATCATCGTTAAACTGTAGACCCACAATTACCAGATCGCGAGGGATCGTCTCAAACTTCGCCACTCCAGGCAAATAGCCCCATCGCTGAAAGCCAAATTGCTCAAACAGGCGCAGGCTTGGTTGATTGTGAGCAAAAATAAAACCCAGCAGTGTTTGGATGCCTAACGAGGGGCTTTGCACGATCGCCTGCTTGAGTAGCGTCTGCCCAATGCTCTGGCGGCGATACGCAGATGAGACATAGAGACTCAATTCTGCGGTGGTGTCGTATGCCGCCCGCCCATAATAAAACGACTGAAAGCCAAGCCAACCCGCTACCGTTTCATCTGCTTCCATCACCCATAGCGGTCGTTTGTCGGTACGGTGCGCCTGAAACCAAGCCAGACGGCTTTTAACGGTGACAGGAGCCAAATCGGCAGTCACGCTATGGCACGCGATCGTTGAGTTATAGATGGCAACGATCGCAGCTAAATCAGTTTCAACGGCATCCCGAATCTGCATCGCTGGCTCTTCAGCATCCCCATGACTGAACTTACTACACAGGTGAACGATCGATCGATGCTTTGAAATCGCTTCTTTGAACACAACGACTCAAGTAATCACCACTCTAGAGCGCTTCATACCGGAGTAAAAAGCATTCTTAGTGATCTGTGAGTAGTGTACCAACATGTCCAGTTTCGACTACGTTCAACCTTCAATGATTGCGAGTTAAGCGCAGCCGAAACTCAAGCCACTGGTACTTTACTTTCATGCAAATCCCTTAGCTTAGAGCATGTCACACATGCACTGTAAATTCTGCTCCAGGTCTACATTTTGACTTGATGATGGTTTGGTTGGATGGTGCTAAAAACTTGCTTTGATCGCCTTTCAGTCTTGATGAACGACAGCCTCAAGGACACTGGCATGGAAAGATTGCTTTCTATCGATTTAGGAAGCGGGTTCAAGTCAACTCCAAAGCGCATCTAGCTTTGCTTCCCCGGCAGCTTTAGTACTAGCCATGCCGCTTTCGTCTCACTAAACCTTATTCGTACAGCACATCAATAGGGCACGAAAAGCCAATGCTTTCGAGGGCGATCGCACTCCCCGCTCCATACGGTTCATACAGCCATTGATGGTTTTCGCGGCGGCGGTAGCATTCAACACTCACCTGTTCAGCGCTCAC
>JBBSHC010000419.1:0-4316 GCA_038253425.1 Leptolyngbyales cyanobacterium
AGTTGTAAAAGGAGACTAAATTGGCAGATTAGCTGTATGCAAGCTCAAACCGATGAGCGTTACAATGCTGAGCGAACCAATGGCAAACATCAGCGATCGACCAAGGGGTACATTGAGAATATAGAACGCAGGATACAGTAAACGCGCCACAACATAAGCGATCGCAACCCAACCGACCAGCAATGATTGTTGCCCAGTTACATACGCCATCAGGGACGCTGCGGTAAACAACAAAAACGACTCAAAAGCATTTTCGTGTGCCCAGGTCGCCCGTTGTGCATAATCCGGCAGCTTATCAAACAACGCACGGGGCGTTGCCATGTTATTCCCTGCCTGTAGACGACCGATCGCTACAACCACAAACGGTAGATATACCAGCGCTGCTGCCGCCGCAAGGCAATCCAGTAGGATGGCAGGAGTGGGCAGAGGCAAGGGTGGCAATGAGTTCATAAGTAGCTTTGAGCAAGAGTGGCTGCTGTTCTAGTCTACTAGTGTGACTGGAAGGATGGACGCTTCTCACCACGATCGGTCATTATTTTGATCACACTGCTTGCCCTCCAACCGCCTCCACAGCGATACAATTCATGCCGTTACTATCATTTATGTTGTTTATGGGGCGCGTTAGGTAAAATTTGGTTATGTAGCGGTTCGTGTACCTGGGGATTGTATGGAAAAGCTTCAGCAGCAACACTGGGATCAACCGCGACCACCAATGCCAACGCGATCGAATTCACCACGGCGATCGAAGTCGGAGCCAGTAAGTGTTGCCAGGCTTATGCAAACGCGTCCACTGCTTATTTTAGGAGGAGCCTGGGCGCTGGCAATGGTGGTGGCGCTGGTGGCGATCAGTGGTTTGTTAAGTCCTAATCTGTCAAATGGGCACCAACCCGCCGGAGCGACAATCCATGCAAGAGTCGCTGAAGCCGCACAAAACTCAAAGCGTCAGAGTGGTATTCCTTTCTGGCTGTTTGGAGCGATCGCATTGAGCTGCGCGGCTGGTTCGGTTTTAATTTCTAGGCAAGCGACACGTCCATCACGTCGCCGCAAAAACGCAAAGCCTAAACGTCTGCAACCCTACGATGCAGAGTCATTTTCACTTGTACCGCGACCTCAGCCTGCTACAGATTATGTACCCCTGCCTGCTCCTCAGCCTCAGACATGGAGCAATCCTTTACCTGCTCCCCTAGCATCTTCTACAACCGTGGTGCAGTCTGTTCACCCGCGTTCTCAGTTAATCGTCCAGCGATCGCCCGATGTGCCTGTCACCGTTGTACCCTCTGAAGAGAGCCATCCTTTAGATTGGGGAGATGCAAGCCTTGCCGATACGCTTGACCTTCGGAAACAGCGATCGGTTTCATCGTGGCTTTAAAGCGTGCGTTTATCACTTCTAGATAATCAGTACCGATCGCGCTTTTTATTGGGGCTGATTACTTCAAAGCTAAGGTCGATCGCCAATCTTGAATTGCCTGCTCAGACCACAGCCAACTTTTTGCAAGCTCCTCTGGCTGAAAATTCACCGGATCGTCGGCAAGAACTTTTTGACGAAGCTTAATAGCTTCAGTTTGAAGGCTGGCTTGTTTGCTAGGGGGCTGATTTGTCGCTGACTTTGCCGTTACTAACGCCAACCCCGCATAGGCTATCAATGCCTGTGATGGTAGGGCTGCATTGACCTGAGTGGCTCTCGCTGGGGGTGTCTTTTCTGCTCCCTCCAGTTTTAACGCTTGAAACCACGACTGACTGGCGCGATCGAACTTGCCCTCAGCATAGTAGGCAAAGCCCAGGGCATTCTGATACTGCGCGTTTGGTGTCTGCTTGACTGCTGTTTCCCAATAGCGACGAGCATCATCAACGCTGTAGTCTTTGTTCCCTGCCAGGACAGACTGCCATGCCAAACGCCCTTTCAGAAAGTTGATCGTTGAGTGATCGGACTGCTGGCTGGGCGCAGATGATAACACGGCAGCAGACTGTGCCAGTGCCCCGCGATCGAGTAGTGTTTCGATCGACGTTTGAGCCGCTTCCAGGTTGCCCTGATTCAACTGGTCTGTTGCTAGAGCTGCCACGCGGTTTGTACTCGCACGCTGCAAGTTACCTGCGCCATCCACAGTACCAGAGGTATCTGCCAGGGGGGAAGGCATCGGTAGCCACTGCCCCCGAAACAGCCAACCGCCAACCAGTAAAGTGGTGATGATGCCAGCACTCGTCCACAGCAGTGCTTTGCGATCGATCCCAATGGCTTTTCTAGAAAGTGGTTGGGCAGAGACGAATTCATGCTGTAGACGGCTACCATTGCTAGACTGATCGACTAAAGTCGGTCGCGATCGTTGGGAAGCGGCAGTGCCGTTCATAGCCTGGTTGGTGTAGCCGCCGTTGCCTTGCCGCAGCAGCGCTGCTTCTAAATTGCGCTTGGCACTGGTCAAACTGGGGTCAAGTTGAATAGCGTGGTCATAAGAACGAATGGCTTCGCTGAGGTTGCCTTGCTGGTAGAGCGCCAGCCCTAACTGGTTATAAGCATCAGCAAAGGTAGGGTTTACCTGTACTGCCTGGTGGTAAGCCGCAGTTGCTTCTGCCACATAGCCCTGCTGGTTCAGCGCCAAACCCAGATGATAATAGGCATCGGCATCATTAGGATTCTCTTGTACCGCCCGATGACATGCGGCGATCGCTGCGGTCAGCTTGCCCGTTTCTGCCAACATCTGCGCCAGTTCTGCATAAACCTCCACGTTGTTGTTAGGGCTGGCAGCATCGGTAGAGTTGACTACGGTCGGCAAATCCAGAGCCGATGCGGTCATAGCACCCGTCTTTTGCGATCGATCGTCGTCAGAGTGATCGAGTGACTCTAGCAGAAGGGCGTCGGCTGGGTAATCTGGCAGAATGAGATAATCATCTGCATTAAATTCATACTGGGCATTTGGTAGCAGGTTCTCTGAGGGCGGTGCTGGCAGCAGTCGATCGTTCTCAGCCGCATCAGTCGCTGTGCCGTTAGAGAGCTGATTGACCAGATTGGCGACCGTTTCCATATCGCTTTGGTACTCTGGATCGCTTTGGTAATCTAAATCGTCAAATTCTAGCTCGTCTGGATTCAGCGGCTCGTCCGTTTCTAAGTTCTGTAAGGCTGCATCGGTAAGTGGATCGTAAAGACTTGCCTGCGATCGCTCGTTTGCCATTTCTACCAACGCGAGTTCGGCGGCAGCGACAGCAACTTCTTCGGTAACGCGATCGGGCAACAACATACCTGACGGTTCGCCCAGACCATCCAGCGACTGAAGATTGCCATCAAACTCTGGATGCAGATACAGAATTGGCAGCGCCCAGTAGAGTTGGTTAGAACTATAAGACGAAACTAATCCCTGACGAGCACGGTTAAGGCTCAGGTCAATGGGATACACCTGCTTCAAATTACGGTAGAACAAGCGGCTCAGATTCAGCGCCACATCGTCTGGAATCCGCTCCGCCATAGCCAATACTGCCGGGATGCCACGTCGAACCAGTGCTTCCGCCAGGTTTCCGTCTCCCGAATCACTCACGGCTTCTTGTGTCGCAGTATAAACACCCCGACAGGAATTAAAGACTGCCATGCGAGTCCCATTGTTGACCAGCAACCCCGCCAAGTCATCGCCGCTCAGCGTTTCGGTCAACCCCGTTTTATTGCTAACCAGATAAAGTTGTCCACCCGCCGTACCGAGATTGCTGTGCCCAGCATAGTGAAGGACATGATAGTGGTTGTGTTCTAAAGCCTGGGTAAGCTGTTCGCGCCCCGGCTGCTCCAAAATGGTGAGCTGAATCTCTGAGCTACGCCCATCCTTGCTGCCGTTTTTGGTGCCGTTAAAGACAGTTGTTTGCAGCTCTTCCTGAAGGTGCAGTGCCTCTTGCTTCAGCGCCAGCATTTCCTGGTCTGTGGGTGCTGCCAATACCATTAGAATTTTGAGCGGTTGCTCGGCGTTGACTGAGGCAGTCGGCTGAAATTGCAAGAGCGATGCCATTGCCGCAAAGCTGGAATGATAGCGCGAGAAAACGACATCCGTGCCAGTTGCGATCGGACGATTACCCGCATGAAGCACCTCCCACGGCAAGCGCGGCAAACGGGTATCCTTGAGACCTAGCCGCAAGCGCAACACTTCCTGGCGATGTTGGGCAATACCTTGTGCGGTCATCCAGCTATCGCGGATCGTCCCCTGAAACAGCGCATTGTAGAGCTGCTGTCCGAGCGCTACTAGCGTTCCTTGCGTTTCAAGCGAGGGACCGGGTGGCTGTGTGTCTGAAAAAGAATGGAGTATGTCACCGCGCAGTATCCCCTGCAACGGATCGTTCATGAGCAA